>CAZQXF010000133.1:0-7326 GCA_964596975.1 uncultured Thiotrichales bacterium
TAAAGCCGAATGGTAACGGCTATCTGATTGAGGCTACCCCGGTGGCCGGTGAGCCCGCGGCAGCGCGGGACAAGGATTGTCGTGTGTTTACCCTGGACCATACGGGTAAGGAATCTGCAAACAATGGTGCGGGCAAGGATACGACGGATATTTGCTGGGGACGTTGAGGACTGCCTGTTACGGTGGTATGGCGAATGAATTCGCCCCCACGGCGTGGCGGTCGATGGGATGCGCAACAGCAATATTCATTGAGCGCTTCGTAACGCATCCACTGACCAGCGGATGCGTTACCCGTCGCAGGCGCAACCGGTTTTGAGCCGGCAGGTGACGTCGTGAGGGATGCAGCTGTCGCCACAGGCTTTGCCGTTGCGGCAGATCAGGCAGCAGGCGGTGCCGCTGGCCGAGCTGTTGCGCATGGCGTTCTCATACAGGCAGCCGGTGGCGTCGGCGGTTGCTTCCGCCCCCAGTTCTTGCAGGTAGTTGGCGTAGTAGACGTCGGGGTAGTAGCGGTAGGGCACAGCGTAACCTTCGCGCACCAGCCGGCCTTCGGTGAAGATGCCGCCGGCGCTACACACATAGCGAACCAACCGGCCGTAGCGATCACGCTCGCTTTTGTCTTTCATCAGCGTTACCTGGCCGTCAGCCAGCAAGGCCTTCAGCCTATCAGTTGCTTCGGTGAAACAGGTTTCACCGCGCTCCGGCGTGTCGATGCCAATTAGCCGGATGCGTTCTTGCTCGCCGTTTGCCAGTTTGACATCGATGGTGTCGCCATCGACCACTTTCACCAATGTGGCCGGTTCTCCCTGAGTGCAGATCAGTGCATCGGCCCCCGTGCTGGGTGCCCGAGTGACGTCACGGGAGGTGGCGGGTTGGCCGAAACAGCCGCTGAGCAGCATCGCGGCAAAGAGGGTCGTCAGTAGGCGGATCATCAATAACCCCATTTTCTGAAACGTTTGCGGCAGTAGGCCAGCAGGCTGTCGTAGTCGGGGAAATAACGCTTGAAGCCGTCTTCGGCGGGGGCGTCGAATTCACAATAGTCGTTGCTGTATTCGCGGCAGATCGGTGGCCGGGTTTCGTAGATGCCGCAACGGCCATCGGGTTGCAGGTGTTCGCAGGGGGCGTCGATCAGCAGGAACCAGCCGTCTTCGTCCTGGTAGATGCGGATATTCTTGTGGGACACCTGCCATAGCAGCATTTCGAAATCGGCTTTGCTGCGCGGCGTGTCAATGTGCTGCGTGATGTAGGTGCAGCATTTGGAGCCTTCGCAGAAATCGCATTTGTTGTCAGGGTTGATGCGCGAGGTATCGGCCTTGATCGGAATGACCTTCGTCATGGTGGGAAACCACGTAGTTGAAACGATTGACGAACGGTGACTGCGCCTTTGCTGTCAGGCCTGCCCAGCATGGGCAGCATGTCGCGCAGTTCCCGCGGGGTTTGATCGGTTGGCGCAATGCGGAGATTGGCGCTGAATGCGCCGCGGCGTGACAGTGTGAGCTTTCCCTTGGTGTCGAGTGCGCCTTCGCTGCGCAGGTCGCCATTGAGCATGTCTTTGCCGGCGCTTGCCTTGAGTGTGGCTGTGCCGATGTTGACTTCGAACGGTGCCAGTATCTTGGCCGGCTGCCAGGTGATGTTGGCGTCGAGTTCAGTTGGCCAGCGGTTTTCCAGCTTGGCATGTTGAATAAGGGCGCTGGCCTTGCCGCCAGGAGTTGCCATCAGGTTCTGCGGCAGCGGGATCTTGCTCAGGTCGGCATCGATGGTGGTGTCGGTCAAAATGACGGTTTGATCGCCTGTTGCGGTCACCAGACCGTTCGCGCTGATGCCGTCTCCATCGATGCGGATATCAGCCTTGATTTTGCCGAGCAGCAGCGGAAACGGTGAAAGTTGCCACGTCAGCTCGCCAAGCGCCTGGTTTTGCCATGTGGCCTGGGTGGCATGGCCATGCCAGAGGCTGCCATCGACGCCGCCGAGCCGCAGCGGGATATTGGCTGGCAGGTATTGCAATGCGAATCGCGCCGGGATGGTGGCGACCAGAAATATCGCGAAGGCGGCGATGAACAGAGCAATCCCGGCGCTGAGCTTCTTCATTTCTGGCCCCTTGTGAGTACCAGCCGCGCTTGAACCCTGCCGGGGCTGTCGCTTCGGGCTGCGCTGAACTGGGCCACCGTCGCACCGTAGCGGGTTTGCAGTTCGCCAATCCAGTAAATGATGTCATCGAAGGCGGCATCGTCGATGTCGATCGAGATCTTGTCGCTGCCCTGTGGCTCGATGCGCTTCAGATAGCTGCGCAGGTTGCGCTCGGCAGCGGATTTTTCAACGGCGCTGATCAGCGATACGTTGCTTTGTGGCGTCGTCGCGGAGCCGTTGGCTTGCAGTGCGCGGGCCTCGCTGCTGGCCTGCTGCAGCCAGCTGAGCTGCTTTTGCCCGGCGGCGACGCTATTGCGAAGCATGTTGACTTCCTTGCCGATGGGTTCCCAGATGAGCAGGTAGATCAGCAACGGGATGAGCAGCACCGCAGCGGCGATGAGGATCAGCCGTTCGCGCGGCTGCAATGTCGCAAACCAGTCTTTCATCGCTGCTTGATCCTCAGGTTACCCAATGCCTTGCCTTCGGCCGAGTCGGCGTTCGTCAGTTCGGTGTCAAGCCCCGCTTGCTGCATCCGGTTCTTCAGGTTGTCGAGTTTGCTCAGTGTTGGTGCGCTGACCTTCAGATCGAGGCGACCGTTGCGATAGCGGATGTTTTCCAGCCTTGCTTCCTTGTCGCTGCCGATCACCTTGCCGCTGCTGGCGAGCAGGTCGAGGAACTTGTCTTCGCTGGGGCCGCCACCACCGCGCAGCTGTTTCAACCGCTGTTCCATTTGCACGCGTGGGTTTACGACCTTGCGTGCGTCGGGAAAGGTCTGGCGATAGATCTGCTCTGCTTGTTGCCGCAGCGCCTGCTGTTGGGTGGTGAGCTGACTGCGTTCAATGAGCTTGCCGGCATAGCCCAGGCCGAACAGCAACAGTGCCAGGGCGGCCGCCCAGCGCCAGGGTCTGAGGGATTTGACCAGATCGGTCTGGACGCTGTAGTCGCCTTGCAGCAGATTGATGGCGTTGTTCAGGTCGAGGCTTTCGGCCAGCAGTTGTAGCAGCTCGCCATCACAGCGGTGCCGCAGCAGCCGGGGTTGCTCCTGCGACCAGGGTAGCGGCTGGCTATCGCCGCATTGCCACAGGTGGATGTTGCCCGGTTTCTCTTCGGCTGCGTCGAGGCTCGCCTGGAGCAGTATGTCGAGGTTCTCGCGGTCGCAGGCATAGCCGCTGGCCTGACCGGTGCGTACCAGCGCGCGCCGGTCATCACTGGCCACGAACCAGTCGCCTGCCTGCCAGGGCAGGGCGAGCACATCAGGAACGATGGCGCGGGGGATGATTTGCTGGCTGGCGCTCGCATCCAGCCATTGCTGGAGTAGCGCATTCTCGATGACGGCCACCGTCTGGTTGCCGGCTGCAGCCGGGCCGAGGGCAAAATGGAGCTGCTCGACATCACCGGCCAGCTGTTCTTCCAGCGCATAGGGGATGGCCTTGCGGAGCTTGGCTTTATTGCGGATTTGCAGCGGGGCGCTGGTCAGTACCAGGCTTTCCGTCGGCGCAAGCAGGATGAGCGGATGGCCGGCGGATGCTGCGATAGCTTCATCCAGTGTGCCATGGTGGACTTGGGGCTTGCCTTCGCCCACCAGCAACCAGCTGGCTTGCCTGGCATCGTCTGCCGAAGGTTGGATAAGAAAGTGGTTCATGGTGTTCCCAGGCTTCTCGCTATCACCCGCAAGGCTCCCTTTTGCGAACGGTGAATAATACTGTACTGCCTGAGTCGAGTGCGACCTATTTGCGCTGTAGTGGTCAGTTGAAAGTACTCCGTGGTCGTGCCGATGCCGTCGAGCTTGTCTTCCGGTAGCAATTTCAGCTGCTTGAGTTCGTCGAGCGACTGAAATGGCCCGCCGCCATCGGCGCTGAGACGATTGCGAATGGTGCTGATACCGTCGGCCTTGAAGCCAATGGCTTTGAGCAGGTCTTCGCTGGCGCTGTTGATGTTGATACTGGTGCGGGTAGGCAGGGCGCTGAGATCTTGTTCCAGTGCTGTGCGTTTATCCTCGGGTAGCTTGCGGTAACCACGTAGCAACAACAACTCACTCAGGCTTTCCATCCGTGTATTGGCGGTGCGATAGGGTGGCGTCAGCCCCAGGTAGAAGTCGTCCTCGGCACCGGCTTGTGAAACCGGGGTGCTGTCGGTGTCCAGCCAATCGACAACCGCATCGGCGAGGCCACCGGGGATGGCTTTTGCGCTCAACAGGTTTTGCAGGCGTTCGTAGTCGCTACCGGCAATCTTACCGCTGTTGTCGACGACGTTATTGATGTTGAGACGGCCTTGCAGATCGGTGATCTTGCCGGTAAGCACGCCGCCCTCGACGGGAAAAGCGCTCTCCTGGCCCAGCAGGTCGTAGAGGCGGTTATTACGAATCGCCTTGTCGATCAACACCATGGCAAAGGCTTCGCTGCCTTTGAGGTACTGCCATGCCTGATCGCGCATGAACAGATTGCCGCTATAGCGCAGATTGAGGTACTGACTGGACATCAATTGCGCTGCCGCTGTTGTCGCCAGTGCCACCACCAGCAAGGCGCTGATCAGCGCCACCCCAGCTTGCTTTTTCCTTGCAGGACGAAGCCAGGCAAAAAGCCCCCTCACCTTCCCGGGAGAGGGTGAGCAAAAACAAACTCCCTCTCCCCCCCCGGGGGAGGGGGCTGGGGAGAGGGGGCAATCGGCCCCAGGCCGATACCTTAAACGCCTCAATCTGGAATGACCCACACTCACAACACAAACAGCCGCGGGATGCTGCCCCATTTTTCCGTCACAAGCGTAATCTCCACCGTGATGGGCGGCGATAGCATTTGCTTCGTTGTGCTGACCAGAACAATGCCCCGTTATTTTTTTAGATAAGGGAGAGGGAGAGCAAAAACAAACCCCCTCTCCCCCCCCGGGGGAGAGGGTTGGGGAGAGGGGGCAATCGGCCCCAGGCCGATACCTTAAACGCCTCAATCTGGAATGACCCACACTCACAACACAAACAGCCGCGGGATGCTGCCCCATTTTTCCGTCACAAGCGTAATCTCCACCGCAATAGGCGGCGATAAAATCTTCTTCGTTGCGCTGATCGGCGGCCACTCGCTACGCCACTTTTTCTGCTCGTCCATAAAGCGGAAGCGAACCTCGGTGACACCTTCGAGCAGCGGGAATTGCAGGGTTTCAACGCCAGGAGAAGCGTCGAGCTGTGGCCAATATTCGCGCACCAGCGTGGTGTCATCGAGCCGGTAGGCAACCCGCTGCAGGGTCGAGCGTGGACGTTCAGCCGGGTTCTTCCAGCCGCGCCGGGTAAAGCTGATGAGGCGGCCAAAGGTGCCGGGGCTGAGTACGGCGCCTTCACGTTCTCCGAATTCATTACGCACTGGCCGGTTGGTGATCTGCGACAGATCCTGCTGGATGATGCTCATGGCCAGTTGCAGCTGTTGCAAGTCGGCGGCGACGGCTTCGGTCTTGTGCGCGCTGCGCAGTACGGTGTTGAGGCCACCATAGGCGAGCGCTGAAATCACCGCGAAGATGCCGACGGCGATAATGATTTCGAGCAGCGTGAATCCACGTTGGTGGTTGGTTTGCGTGCACACGTTAACAGATTGATAGCTTCCCCCTTTGCCAAAGGGGGATTGAGGGGGATTTCCCGGAGCTTGCTGCACGTCCCGAGGTTTTCCATCCTTCTTGGGGCGTAGTCCACGCTGCTCAATAGCAGAGCCGGGATTGCTGTGAACGTGAATCATTGCTGGCTGCGCTTGTGGATAAAGCCGGTGAGCAGGGTCAGGCTGGTCTCTTTGGGATCGCCTGGCTGCCGAACTCGGATATCGACACGGCGAATGCTGCGTTCCGGGGTACCGCCGATGGTGGTTTCCACCTCCCATTCGCGTTCAGCGAGTTCGCTTTTGCTTTTCTTGATGCCGGGTTCCAGCCATTTTCCCGAGAGCCTGATCTGTGCCATTTTGTTCATCGCCACCCAGTGGGCCATGGTCTTGTCGCGTAGGCCGATGGTGTTGGCCGTGGCGTTGCTGGTGCTGTTGATCAACGCCGACAAGGCAATGGCGAGTACCGCCAGCGCAATGACCACTTCGATCAGGGAAAAGCCTTTTGACGATGTAGCGTGCTTCATGAAACAGGTCTGCCGAGTTGATCGAGCTCGATGACGACGGGATCTTGCTCACCGTCTTCGGGTTCCAGCGTCAGCCGGAAGGCGGTGGTCTCCCCGCTCGACAGGATCAGGATCTGTGGTTTGTCGGGTGCCTTGGCGTCGAGCACGATTTCCTGGTTTTCTATTTCCAGCAGCGGTTCGATCGTTTCGGGCAGTTCGCGCGGGTGCAAATGGGTATCAGACAGCAACGGTGCCCACTGATTGGTCGACTCATCCAGCTCATAGAACTGATAGTGCCCGCGCCATAGCCCGAGGCCGTATTCCCGTGCCTCAAGAATGGCCTCGTTGCGGGCCAGATCAATCAGCGTGGTGCTGCGCAGCGATTCCTTCTTGAGCATGTCGCCGCGGCGATCACCAATATTGAGTACGGCCATGCTGGCGAGAATGCCGATGATGACCAGAACCACGAGGATCTCCAGCAGCGTGAAGCAGCGCTGGGTATGGGCTGGGTTGTGGGTCATAGCCTGATGGGCTGGTGGTTAATCGAGCGTCCAGTTGCCGATATCAGCCGCCACGCCTTCGCCGCCGGGTTGCTGATCTGCACCCAGCGTGTAGATGTCGATCTCGCCGTGTTCGCCGGGGCTAAGGTACTGGTAGTCACCACCCCAGGGGTCTTTCGGCAGGCGGGCGATGTAGCCACCGGCCTTCCAGTTGCGCGGCTCTGGGTCAGAGCTGGGTTTTTCCACCAACGCATCCAACCCTTGATCGGTGGTGGGGTACTGAAAATTGTCCAGCTTGTAGAGATTGAGCGCAGCCTCCAGCGCCCGGATGTCCTGCTTCGCCTTGGCGACGCGCGCCTTGTCGGGGTTGTCCATGATCCGGGGCACCACCACGGCGGCAAGAATCGAGAGAATGACCACCACGACCATGACCTCGATCAATGTGAAACCTTTCTGCAGCGCAGATGAATATGCGTTGTTCGCTTTCAAGACGGGGACTCCTTCCTTTCGAAAACTCCGGCGCAACAGCCTAGCCGGAAATACCTGATTCGTCGCTGAATTGTATCACGTTAGGGGGTGTGGCAAGTTACAAGAATAGATACCTGATAGCTCACCGCAATGATCTCC
>CAZQXF010000134.1:0-7194 GCA_964596975.1 uncultured Thiotrichales bacterium
GGCGGCGACCACCGCAAAGCCCTTGCCCTGTTCCCCAGCCCGTGCCGCTTCGACCGAGGCGTTGAGCGCCAGCAGGTTGGTCTGGAATGCGATGTCATCGATCAGTCCGACGATTTCGGCGATTTTCGTGCAGCTTTGGCGGATGTTGCCGACCGCTTTGTTGGTCGCCATGAGTGAATCCGCGCCCTGGTTGGCGCGTTGCATGGCGTCGGTGGCGAGCTTGCTCGCGCTTGCTGCATCGTCGGCGTTGCGCCGTGAAGTGATGGCGATTGCCTCCATGCTCGATGCCGTTGTCTCCAGGCCGCTGGCCTGTTCTTCGGTGCGTTCGGCAAGGTTTGCATTGGCCGTCGCGATGTCGCTGGAGAGCCGGCTGATCGCGTTCGATCCGCGGTGTACATCCGAAACGATATGGCGCAGCCGGGTTTGCATGGTGTGTGCGGCTGCCAGCAGGCGACCGGTTTCATCCTGCTGAGTGGAAGGTGCAATCTCGGCATCCAGGTTACCGTTGGCGATACCGTTACTGATGTCGATGACCATTTCAATGGGGCGGAAGGCGCGTTTCAGCAACCAGCTGAGCAGTAAGATGGACAGAACAATACCGGCAATGACGACCAGGCCGGTCATCGTGCTGATTCGGCGCATCAGTGTCAGGGTTTCGGTTTCATCGTGTGCGGTGACCAGATAGCCCAGCAAGCTGTCGGCGGAATCCCGCAGTGGCAGGGTCGTGATCACCAGACTGCTGTTGGTCAGGTCAATGTTTGTCAGTCTCGGTGTTTCGGCATAGTCGACGGCGGATTCGATGTCTGCGAGCAAGCGCTGATTGGTGCCGTATTCCAGCTTTCGTTGAGGCGAAAGCACAAAGGCGTCGCCATGCGTGAGCTTGCCAAACTGTTCGATCAAGGGTTGCAGGGTCTTGCCATAAACGCCAACGCCAATGCTCTGACCACGGGCGTAGAGCGGTGTTGCCGTAATGAGTTCCAGCTTGCCCGTAGGATTGCGTTGCAGGCCCTTTTGTACCTTGCCGGTCGCGAGCGCGTTGCGTATCAATGGTCCGCCGGCACCGGAGAATAAGTCCGGTGCGGACCAGGCAACTTGCCCGCCGGCATCGTATAGCACCAGAGAGCTGATAATGCCTTCGGCACTGAGCAGGATATAGCTATTGCGGGCGGCCTTGGCGAGTTCCTCGTGATCACCTGCCTTTAGCGCCGCCAGGGTTTCACTGTCACGCATCAGCAGACGGCCTGCGTTAACCATGTTTTCCAGGTGATTGTTCAGCTCAGCCTGCCAAAGTAGCTGATGGGCGTTGATCTTCGTATCGGTGTAGCGTTGTTGCTCGGTCTTCAGCAGTTGCTGGGTGGCGAGATAACTGATGCCCAGCAGTGTCAGCATCAATCCGATCGTGATGAGGTTGATACGGGTCTTGATAGTCATGATTGTTGTCCCGTTTTTCGTTCCTTGATGGGGGTTGTGTGTTGTTCCTGGTGATCTATTCCACTGGATAGCCGGCCTTTTCCCAGCCAGGCAAGCCGCTGCGGAAATAGTAGATGTGGTGATATCCCCAGCTCACGGCCTTGTTCACGGCGCGGGCGCTGAGGGGGCATTTTGTCCCGCCGCAGTAGATGACGAGTTCGTCATCTGGTTTAGCGATTGCTTGGAGTGTGGCCTGATCGAACGAGCCATTGAGGGGCAGGTTGATTGCGCCGGGCACTCGGCCCATGTCATAGCCTTTTGGTTTTCGCACGTCGATGAATAGCGCGCCTTGGCGAAAAAGCTGGTTGGCGGTCGTCACGTCGACGGTCGTGGCACCCGCTATCGTTTGTGGTGATTCAGTCGGAGCAGCGGCCAGCAGAGGGGGAAACAGGGTGCTGAGCAGCGTCAGCAGCATTGCGCTTATTGTTTGCCTTATTGTTGTCATTGGGTCATTCCATCGGGGGTCTGGACATTGTCCCTTTGATACAACTGTTGAGCGTAGGGAAATCCCGTCTTTTCTGCCGCTTTCTGGGTGTCGTAACGGGCTGTTTCCGACGGACGGTCGTTACAGGGTGATCAATGTCGTGGCAACAATTGCTCGATGAGATGCTGAACCGCTTCCGTGTTCCAGTCGATGGCGTGGTTGAGCGAAAAACGGATGTCACCTTGGGCATCGACAATAAAGGCGCTAGGGAAACTGAAGACTTGCCACTGTGCTGATGTGCTGCCGTCTTGATCGAGCAGAATCGGGAACTCGACGGCTACCTTTCTCAGAAACCGTTCGATGACGTCGGGTGGTTCTTGAAAGTCGACCGACACGATCTGGAATGGCTCGCCACGGAAGCGTTGTTGCAGCTGATTCAATGAGGGCATTTCTTCCACACAGGGCGGGCACCAGCTGGCCCAGAAAACCACCACCGTGACCTTGCCTTTGAAATCGATGGCCTCTGAATGCGTCGCCGCCGGGTAGCGGGGGAGGTCGAGCAGTGGTGCCGGTCGTGGCGGATCGATTGGCGTTGGAGCCGCCTGTATGGGGATGGTGTTGGCTGTTGTGAGCAAGGGTTTTGCATGAGCGGGTGGCTTGTAGCCTGCCAGCAGCTTGGCTGCCTGCTTCAGCAATTGCGGCATTTTTTCGACGGTGGCGAGTGTTGCCGCATCTGCTGGTTTGTCTTCTCCTTCTTCGTCCATGAAAAACCAGTTGCGGATGCCAGAGAGGCGGTAGAACAGTGCGGCTGCCCCTGTATTCCAGAAGGTTTCCATGATCTGCCCAATGCGCCAGCGGTGGCTGCCGAATTCCGGTTGAAATACGATCACTGGATAGTTGCTGGCGGCAACGATGGGGTCGATCTGCGGCGCTTGTCCGGCAGCAGGGGAGGGGCCGAACAGATTCGGATAAAAAAGCGCTGCGCCAAGCAGTCGCGCGTTGGGTTCTCCCGCCGCCTGCCATAGGCGCAAACCGCGCAGCAGCGGCAATGCCATGCGGTCGTAGCTGACTAACAGTACATTGCCCTGGTAGTTCTCCAGTGCCGTGTCGATGATGTGGGCAACCGGCTCGCCGGCGAGGGTACGGGCATGCTCATTCCCCCGCGGCAGGAACAGGTCGGCCAGCAAATCGACACGCCAGACCTCGATGCCAGCTTCAGCCAAATGGTCGAGCATCGAATCGAACCTCGGCCGCCGCTCGGCGTGATCGACGAACCATACCGCCAGCAACCGCGATGGCCTGTCCGACCGCAGCCGTTGAATGTTGAACTCGTTGCCGTCCGTATCCTCGAAATGAAATGAGGTTTTGTCTATTTCTCCTTGTGAAACATTGGGATGGAGAATGAATGAGAGAAATAGCATGAAGGCTAACGCAGTCGCAACACGCTGCCGGCGGTAGCGATGTACGGTGCAGGATTCAGGTGGTGACTGGTGGGAGAGCAGCCTCACGATCAGGATCAGCGGCGTGTCTTCTGCGTCCGCTGGCTACGATCGTTAGCACTTTTTTGGTGAGTCACATACTCATCAAGAAGCTGGCGAATCATTTTCTGATACTGCATGTGATGTTTTTTAGCGACTTCCTTGAAATAGGCGACACTTTCTGCGCTGAGGGAAATGGTGATCTTTGTGTTTTTCTGTTTTAGCGCCAGCTCTTCTGGCGAAGGCAGAAAATCAGGGATCAGCTCCATGTCGCCTAATGGCTCATTGCTATATTGAATTGGTTTGCTCATGGGCGAAATATAACGGTGGTATGGCTAAATAGCCATACTGTTGTTGGTTGTTGTGGTGCCAACATCTCGTCCTCACCCTCCTGGGACCGCCGGCATCCTGCCGGCTCGTCAGCTGAGCTGAGATCTCAACATCCCTCGCTTGGGACATTGCCAATCCATCACGCCTTCGGGCCGTCTAAACCACATCTGCTTTCTTAGCCTTGCCGAATTCGCTACAGTCGAGCGCACTGGTGCATTCGCGCCAGTCAACTGCCGGGAGACGACATGCGTTTGGTGACATTCAGAAAGAAACGGGGTGACGGAGGGAATGGGAGGCTTGGGGTGATTCCCGCGGATGGTGGCGAGGTAGTCGAGATTTCCGGTAGCTATCTCGATGCGCCGAAGTCGATGCTCGATCTGATTGCCCGCGATGCCGAGGCGCTGCGGATTATTCGGATGAATGTGCCGCACCTGCCAGCGCGGCATCGCCTGGAGGATGTGCAGCTACTGGCACCCATTCCAGTGCCGCGACGGAATATCTTCTGTATCGGCAAGAACTACCGTGCCCACGTCAACGAGGTGAGCTTCGTCGATCCTGCCGAGCGCAAGGAAGACAATGTACCAGCGCACCCGGTCGTGTTCACCAAGGCGACGACGGCTGTTATTGGCCCGGATGCGGCGATCCCTTCCTGGCTTGACGATACTGATTCGACGGATTACGAAGGCGAGCTTGCGGTGATCATCGGCAAGGAAGGGCGGGGCATTGCGGCTGCTGATGCGATGGCCCATGTGTTTGGCTACACGATTATCAATGATGTCACGGCGCGGCGTTTACAGAAGCGCCATGGTCAATGGTTTATCGGCAAAAGCCTGGATGGTTTCTGTCCGATGGGGCCGTGCATTGTCACCGCCGATGAGATCCCCGATGTGACCCAGCTGACGGTCAAGACTCGGGTCAACCATGAGCTGCGGCAAAATGGCTCGGTGGGTGATCTGATCTTCGATATTCCAACGTTGATCGAGACGTTGTCGCGGGGCATGACGCTACAGCCGGGCGACATTATCGCCACCGGCACCCCGGCAGGGGTTGGCATGGGTTTCGATCCGCACCGTTTCTTGCAGCCGGGCGACCAAGTCGAGATTACGATCGAACCGATCGGCACCTTGTGTAACCCGGTGAGTTGAGTGGTGCGGTGAGAATGCGGCAAAAGCCCAAGCAAGTGCTTCTGTTCGGCAGCTGCCTGATCGACGTGCTGTATCCACAGGCAGGCATGGATGCCATCACCCTGCTGGAGCGTGAGGGCATCGAGGTGGTCTTTCCGCAGGCGCAAACCTGCTGCGGTCAGCCCGCCTTCAATGCCGGCTACCGTGACGAAGCGCGCAAGGTGGCGCGGGTGCAGCTGGACTGTTTGCAGGGAGATGCGCCGGTGGTCGTGCCGTCGGCCTCTTGCGCCGCGATGATGAAACATCACTATGCCGAGCTGTTCCGTGACCAGCCCGAAGCGGAAGCGGCGGCGCAGCTGGCCGCGCGCATTGTCGAGTTCACCGAATTTCTGGTCGATGTGTTGCGCATTCGCTTGCAGGATCAGGGGCCGGAGATTCGTGTGGCGGTGCATTCGTCCTGCTCGGCCAGACGTGAAATGAATGTCGCGGTACAGATCGAATCGCTGCTGGAACAGCTCGCGCAAGTGGAATTGGTGCACCAGGATCACAAAGCCGAGTGTTGCGGATTTGGTGGCACGTTCGCCGTCAAGCAGGCAGAGATTTCGGCAGCAATGGTGGCAGACAAGACCGCCGCGCTGCTGCGTTGTGAGATCGACCGCTACATTAGCCAGGATTGCGGTTGCATGATGAATATCGACGCTGCGCTGGCATTTCAGCAGGCACCGTTGCGTGGTACCCATATCGCCACGTTTCTGATGGAGCGGACGGGTGGTGACGAAGACAGTTGATTTTTCTGCACGAGCCGCTGAAGCGCTTCACAATGCGCGCTTGCGGGGCAGTTTTCGTGATGCCATGGATGACCTCATCCGCAAGCGACTCGATCATTTTCGCGACGAGACGCTGTTTCGGGCGTTGAGTGGAGAAGGCGCGGCCATCCGTGCGCGGGCATTGTCGCGCTTGCCGGAACTGCTGGAGCAGCTGGAGCGCAAGCTGGTGAGTAACGGCATCACCGTCCATTGGGCTGAGGATGCAGCCCAGGCGAATGAGACGGTACTCAAGATCATCAGAGCGCATGACTGCCGTCGCGTCATCAAGGGGAAGTCGATGGTGACCGAAGAGATCGGCCTCAATGACTTTCTCGAAACCCGGAATGTCGAGGTGCTCGAATCGGATCTGGGGGAATACATATTGCAGCTGCTCGATGAGCGGCCGTCGCATATCGTCATGCCGGCCATTCACAAGACCAAGGCCCAGATTGCAGAGCTGTTCGCCAGAAAATTCCCGGAAATCCCCTATACCGAAGATGTCGATACGCTGACAGCCACCGCAAGGCGGGTATTGCGCGATGCGTTTCGTTCTACCCGGATTGGTATTTCCGGTGTCAATTTCATGGTGGCTGAAACCGGCACGCTGTGTCTGGTCGAAAATGAAGGCAATGGCCGCATGTGTACCACCGTTCCTGATGTGCATATCGCGGTGACCGGCATAGAAAAGGTCGTCGAAAAGCTGGCTGATGTGCCGCCATTGCTGGCTTTGCTGACGCGGTCGGCCACCGGCCAGCCGATCACGACCTATTTCAACATGATCTCTTCACCGCGGCGAGAAGGTGAAAAGGATGGGCCGAAAGAGGTGCATCTGGTGCTGGTGGATAACGGCCGCTCGGATATCTTCGCCAATCCCGATTTTCAGGAAACGCTGCGCTGCATACGTTGTGGCGCCTGTATCAACCATTGTCCGGTGTACACGCGCATTGGCGGGCACAGCTATGGCACGACCTATCCCGGCCCCATCGGTACGGTTTTTGCGCCACTGCAGGATGGCTTGAAAGAGCGCGGCGAATTGCTGTCGGCGTCGACGCTGTGCAATGCCTGTACCGAAGTCTGCCCGGTGCGTATTCCCCTTGCCGGTCTGATCAACCGTTTGCGGGCCGAATACGTCGCGCCGCGTGGCAATGTGAAAGATGCCGGAAGCGGCAGAAGCTGGAAGGAAACGATGGCCTGGAAGCTCTGGAGTGCCGTCTATGCGCGGCCGCGGCTCTACCAGCGTCTGCTGGGTTGGGGTTTGAAGCACCGGGACCGTTTGCCAAGCGAGCTGTCACCCTGGTCCGATAGCCGAACAATGCCAGCCATCGCCGAAAAATCGTTGCATGAACTCGTCCGGGAAAAGTCCGAGGTGGATCAGTGAGTGCCGCAAGGGAGAATATCCTCGCCCGGCTGCGTGCGGCAGAAACGCAAGCGCCGACATTCGATGGAGAACCACAGCCAACCCCGGAATGGGGCATGCGGGAGAAACGGCTGCGCTTCATCGAGCGCATGGAAGCGGTCAGAGCTGAAGTCATCGAGACCCGTGCCGATGATCTGGCTACCGT
>CAZQXF010000135.1:0-5248 GCA_964596975.1 uncultured Thiotrichales bacterium
CACGCCGGTCGCGAAGCCGGCACACTGGTGCTCGATCATCGCGGCCAGTGGATTCCGCCCGCTGCCGGCCTGCAAGGGCTGATGCGACTGATTCCAACCATGGTGGCCGCCGCCCCGCCTGACGACGATAACACCCCCAATCTCTGGCGGAATGCCATCACCGAACTGATACAGCGGCTCGATGAGGATACTGAGGTCGAGCTCGTCTCCGACTTTCTCACCCTTGGCAAGTCGGAAGAAAAACTGCTGCTGGCACTGGGACAGCGCGTTCATGCCCGCGCCATTCAGGTCACCGATCCGCTGGAACAGCAGCCGGACTTTTCTTTCCCGGTCACGCTGTCGTGGGGTGCTCAGGCGGCGGATATCAGCGGCACAGATGCACCCGCACTGGCGACCCTGGCTGCCGCACAAACAAACCACCTGCGTTGGCTGGAAAGCAGCTGCCGCAAGGCTGGCATCAGCTTCCAGCAACTGAGCACAACACAGGACGAACTCGCGACGCTGCCATGAAACCCGCTGACCTCGCAGGCATTCACGACATTCTGCCGCTGCAAACACCTGCCTTCTGGCCGACCCTGATCAGCAGCCTGCTGCTGATCGTGATCATGCTGCTGACGCTATTACTGCTCTGGCGCCAGTTCCACCCGCTGTCGCGACTGCAACGACAACTGAAAAACGGTCGCATCCCGACCCGGCAAGCCGCACACCGGCTCGCCCGCCACATCCCGAACGATACGAAACTCAGGGCGGACATCGATACGCTACGTTTTTCCCGCCAACCACCCGAACCGCAGCGCCTGCTCACCATGATCGATAGCATCAGAAAACACCATGCTCGCTGATTTGCATTTTCTGCAACCCGCCTGGCTACTGCTGATTCCGCCGCTGTTGTTCGCCTGGTTCTGGCGGCTCGGTGGCATGCTGAACTGGCCTGCACTGCTGCCACCACCGCGGCTACGCTTTCCCCCACTGGCTAACATGACAACAAGCCAGCAGCGTCTGCCGAAACCTTCATACGCCAAACGTGCCGGCGGGTTCTTTGTCGCTGGCCTGATCGTTGCCGTGATTGGTCTGGCGCAACCGGCAGTCAACACCACAACGGCTGCCGACAGCGCCAAAGCCGAGCCGGTCGATCTGATCCTTCTCGTCGGTACAGCTGTGACCATGAATCTGCGTGACTACATTGCCAATGGCGAACGGGTCAGCCGCATGACCATGCTGAAGCAGCTATTGGCGGATTTCGTCAACCACTATGCCGGGCGGCGCATCGCACTGGTGGTACTGGGCGACCCGCCTGCATTATGGCTGCCACTGACGCGGGACAAAGGCGTCGTTCTCGATGCCATCTCGCGCCTGCGCACTGCGCTTGGTGGCCGCCTCAGCGACACCGGCGGTGCGCTCAGGATGATTGCCGAGGCTTTCAGCGGCAATGACGAAAAGGTCGTCGTACTGATCACCGACGCCGGGCTTCAGCTCGGCAGCCTGTCCCCGGAGGACGGTGCAAGGCTCGTCAAGGCCAAAGGTATGACCCTGCACACTATCGCCGTTGGCTCCGCCGACCCGGCTGCTGCGGAAGACACCACAGCAGGCCTGCTCTACGAACCGGTGAATCTGCAGCTGATGCAGCAGCTGGCCACGATTGGCGGCGGTCGGATGTATCACGCGCTCGACACCGAGCACATGCAGCAGGCTTTGCAAGAAATCGAAACACTGCACCGCCACCCCGCAGCACCAGCAACAACCCATCAGCTGGTGCAACCGCTCTACCCCTGGGCCATCGGCACGGCGATATTACTGTTTCTCGCCAGCATGCTGCTGTCGAGGCAACCAGCCACCCAGCCGGGGTCAGAAAAATGAGCACGATCTACTGGCGTGAAGCAGCCTGGCTATGGGTAGCACTTCTCCCGCTACTGCTGCCGCTGCTCAACCTCGTCGGCAGAAAACGAAAGCTGTCGACAATCATCGACCCAGCCCTATTGCCCTGGGCACTGGAGAAATCGGCAGCAACGAGGGGACAGGTGCGCCGCGCGCTGCTGGCACTGGCCTGGATATTGTTTGTGATTGCGCTTGCCGGCCCGCGCACAGTGCGCTGGGTACCACCGGAGCTGCGCCCTGCCACTGCCAGCATGGTGGCCATCGTCGATTTTTCCGCATCAATGCTCGCCGATGACGCCCGCCCAACACGCAAGGCACAGGCCATTGCATCACTCGATCGAATACTTGGCCAGGAAAATAGCAACATGGCGATCGGACTTGGCGTGTTTGCCGGTCACGGGCATTTGCTGCTGCCACCAACGCAAGACACTGCGCTGTTGCGGAGCCTTGTCTCGCAACTCGATGCACTGCGCACACCCACCCTCGGCAACAACCTCGCCGAAGCGCTGCAAACCGCCGCCGAAAAGCTGCAAAACAGAGCAGGCTACCGCGCCATACTGCTGCTGTCTGACGGCGACATCGACGAAGCCGCTGTTGCAAGCGCAATAGCTGTTATCGAGGATAAACTCCAAGCTGACAATATCCGCCTGTTTGTGATCGGTGTCGGCGGCAGCGAAAAAGTCGCACTATCGGCGGCGCTGGCCACCGATACGCTGCACGAAAATCGCAGCATACTCACCCGCCAGGAAAAACCCATACTGAAAACGCTGGCCCAATCGGGCGGTGGAAAATACTACCCCATCGAACAGCTGGGTGATGCCACGATCGCAGAACTCATCCAACAGCCAGCACCGCGCATCGATCCGAAAGACCAGGGACAGATTGTGTGGAACGAGTGGTTTTTCTTGCCGCTGCTCGCGGGGCTGTTTCTGTTGCTTTCGACAGTGATGCGACCTGAACAGAAAAACAACCCGCTGTTGCTGGCTGCACTGGGGATATTTTTTCTGCTGACCATACCCAGCAAGCAATCAAGCGCCGCGCCAGACCCGCAACAACGACTGAAAAATGGCGATTACATCAGCGCGCGCGAATTGTTTTCCCAGCAGGAAGGCTATATCGCGCGATTTGGAGAAGGCGTTGCCTGTTACCGCCTGCGCGACTGGGTCTGCGCCCGGCAGGCATTTTCCCGCGCAGCCTGGCTTGCAACCAACGACAGGCAACGCGCGCGCGCCGTATTCAATTTGGGCAATGCCCATTTTCAGCTCGGCGAATTCGAGGAAGCCGCAGTGCTGTTCGAGCAGGCTCATATACTCGGCGTCGATCAAGCCGCGACCAGACGCAATCTCGAATTTGCAAACGAACTTGCCGACGCCCTGAGAAAATACCGCATTCATCTCGACATGGTACAGCGCAAGGCGGACTGGCAGTCCAACGCACGCGACATTCCGGAAGGGCTGCTGGAGCGCCTCACCGAAGGCATCTGGCTGAAACTGCAAACGTCGAGCCCGCAGATCATCGAAGCACTTGGTCGTGATCGCGTCAACCAGCTGATCGAAAAAGGCGTTGCGCGGGCACTTGGCATCGCCCCCACAGCAAAAGCACAAACCAGCAGCTGGTCAGGCAATAATGCAAGCCTGGCACCCGAAAACAGTATCGGTCTGTTCAACCGCCTGCTACCACTGGAAGCCGGCCTTGGCGTCATGCCAGAAAAACCCTACCGCCTTAAAGGTGTGCGCCCATGGTAATTGGTCGCAATCGGCTTATTGCAACATTATTGATGCTCGGATTTTTTCTCATCTGTGATATCGCAATGAGCGCCGAGCTTTCATTGCAGCTCGACAGCCGCGAAATCGAATATGGCCGGGTATTTATCGGCACCCTGAACTATCGCGGCAAAAGCGGCACCGGGCCCGCCGATTTAAGACCATGGGAAGAAGAATTTCTGGTTGAGCGCGACAACTTTTCCGCTGAAGAAAAAGCCGGCGAAATCATCAGCCATGAGGATATTCGACTCTACCCCAGGTTCAGCGGAGACCTCGTGATCAACGCCATTGCCCACGGCGGCGTCATCATGGAACCGATCAAGGTCAAAGTCCGGCCGCTGCAACGCAATGGCATCGACGGCCAACCCATCCTTGAGCCGCTGCCGCAAAAGGTGCAGGTGGGCACCCCAATCAAGGTAGCGGTAACTGTTCCGCTGCTGGCACCGACAAACAAGGTCAGCACATCCGACTGGTCAGTGCCCGGCATGACTGTGGTCGCCTTGCCGCAACAACGCGAAACCCGACAAGGACAGGATGTGATCAAGCTGCGCTGGCGACTATACCCCGCGGCGAAGGGCAGCTACCGGCTGGCGTTACCTGCGATCCAGCAACGCGGCAATGGACGTTGGCGTTTTCATCTGCCATTGCAGGAAATCGCAGTCTTTCCATTACCAAGCTATTTACCGCCGACACTGCCAGTCGGAACGCTCACCGCAAGCAGTGAGCTCATCCGTGACGACAAACAACCTTACTGGAAGTTGACGTTACACAGCGATGGCCTGCTCGACAGCCATCCATGGGGTCTGCAACGGACACTTGCCTCCGCGCTCGGCATTGATGAAGCATCAATCAATAGTGGCGCGGCAAGCGTCGACGCACAGGGGCGATGGCATAGAAGCTGGACGATGCCGGTACCACAGTGGGCTGTTGGACTGCTCCATGGCCCCGCCTTCAGCATCCGATTTTTTTCACCCCGGTCACAGCGCCTCGAAACGCTCGACCACCTGTTGCCAGCAGCCACCAGACTACCCGGCTGGTTCATTGCCGTATTGGCTCTGGTCGGCATGATCCTGTTTGCCGGGGTTATCATCCTGCTACGCCGCGTCGCACACCGGATCAGGCATTACCGCCATCACCTTCACCTGCTGTATGCCGCGACAGATGCCCATGCACTCCGCCGCGAACTCTTGCGCTACCATCGCCAGCGGCATCTCGAAGCATGGGCTGCTGCAACCGGCACACTCCAAGCGACACAGACCGCAGCCGATCTCAACGCTCTGAGTTTTTCACGCCACAGCGACAAAAGTTTTGCCGCAGTGAAAAGCAGTGTATTGCAAATCGAATCCCCCAAAAGACAGTTGCAGCAGGCTGTCTCGAAGCTGATCACACGCCGGGACCTCATTGCAGATTTTGGCCATCGGCGCTAACGATTATCAGCTACGGCGCCAGCCGATACTCAACATGAAGTAGTGGTGCTGCCGCAGGTTCACCGTCGAACGACTCGGCTACGCGCTTACCAACGCCTGAAACAATAAAAGTCATTGCATTGCCACTTTTCCAGCCGGGCATGGCGATAATTTCCTGCACGATCTTCGACAGATCCGGCGTTC
>CAZQXF010000135.1:5348-7179 GCA_964596975.1 uncultured Thiotrichales bacterium
CCGATTAATTGATTCTGTTTGTCCCTGGTCATTTCAAGATCGCTGCTATCCAGGTACATGCGGCCAGTCGCGCGCTGCTCGACATCATTGGCACTGGCGGAAATGCGTTTTTCGACAACGAACAGCTTGCCCTGACTGGCTGAAGCTGTCTCATCGGGTTTCGGAGTTTCTTCGGGTCGCCCGGCTGCTGACACACTATCGGGCACAGCACGATCACCTTTCTGGATGGTAAAGCTGTCCCTGACCACCCCTTTGTCATTCAGAAAAACCGCGGTAAGCGTATCGCCATCAACATCGATGACGACCGACCCCAACTCCCGATGCGAAACAGCCATCGCCGGATGATCAAGGCTACCACGCTTGCTGACGCTTGATGCATTGCCAGTGACCACATAGACCGTCCCTTTTCTATCCTTGTTATTTTTCTGATACGCACCAGTGGCAGGAATACCATCGGCAAGAGACACAGACGTTGGCCGGCCATTGCCGTAATCGAGAATTAGCGCCGGATTTTTTCTGATGTCACTCGACGGACCGTAGGCACCATGCAATAAAAAGGATCGTTCATAGGCATGGGAATGGCCGGTCAACACGACATCGACACCATGGGATTCGAGTATCGGCAGAATTTCCTGGCGCATATAGCTTTCCCGGCTGCCATCGTCTGAATCATGGCTGCCCTTGCTATACGGCGAATGGTGCCAGGCAGCGATAACCCATCTGGCACGCTGATTCGACAAATCGCTTTTCAGCCACGCCAGCATGCGGTCACGAAACTGTTCCCGGTCATCGGTACTGAAATAGGAATCGAGCATGATGAAATGAATATTTCCATGATCGAACGAATAATAGGCTTCAGTGTTCGACGCCACCCCACCAGACTCACCTTTTTTTGGAAAGCTGAAGATCTCGTAATAGGGGCCGGATTGGAATACCGAGTCGGATGAATCCTTGCGTTTGATACCCTTGTTGCCCTCGTGATTTCCGATAACGGACCACAGCGGGGTATTCCGCAGAAATTCGCTGAAACGATCGAAAACGGAGACCTGGTATTGATGATCCAGACCCGCTGTATAGGCGTTGTCACCCAGCATCAGGATAAGATCGGCCCGCCGACTGCCAGACCATGCGGCATAGGCATCGCGCACCGCCTTGGAACTGCCACCCGATTGCGACCCCGGATCACCCAACACCCAGATACGGGTTGGCGTATCACTGCCAGTAACAGGGGAAGTCACAAAGTAATACGCTGCTCCGACAGCGAGGGTCGATGTCGAATCAGCGATTGAGTAGTAGTAACGCGTGGCCGGTTCCAAGCCATCGATTTTCAGCTCATGGTCAGTCACACGCCCAGCACGCCGCACTTTCCGATTCAGGTCGCCAGGCTGCGTACCAAAGGAAACGACTGAATCGGTTTTTTCGCGCGTCCGCCACCGAATCACGATTTGGCCGGGACTCGGTTGCTGTAGATAAGGACCACGTTCCAATGTCGCAGCTGAAAGCCCGGTCGCTATGGCAAACAGGAAGGTTACAAAAACAAAGACGGTGAGGAGCTGCTTTTTCCGATTACTTGGCATGGAGACATCCTGGTCATGCATAGAGGGTTGCGGTGCTAGATTTCTAGCGGGTACTCGCAACAAATTCAGACAGCGGTGAGCGTGGCAAGTTCAAGTAGAACACTGCCGCCGCCTATGACAACCTCCCTTTGCCAGAAGGGGATTTTTTTCAGGCTTGCTGAGAATTCTCGGTTTCTGCGTGCTTTTCCGCCCCCTCTCCCCAACCCTCTCCCCCGCGGGGAGAGGGGGGTGACTGGCCTCGAGACGGCTGCCCT
>CAZQXF010000136.1:0-7135 GCA_964596975.1 uncultured Thiotrichales bacterium
CCAGCATGGGGTGCGCCACTGGATGGCCGAATCACATCACCGTCACCGGATAGCAACTGGCGTAGCCTGTCGACACCGCATTTCAATATTCACTTCCCAGCGCAGTATCGCGACTTCGCCGACCAAGTCGGTGCCATGGCGGAAACCGTTCATGGCAAGCTGGTGAAATTATTTGGTCATACGCCTTCGAGCAAAACGGAAATCATCCTCAATGACGCAGTCGACACGCCGAACGGCGCCGCCAGCCCGTTTCCCTTCAATCGGATCGAAATTTACCTGACGGGCCCCTGGGAGGGTGACCTGCTTTCCAATCAACCCTGGCTGGAACAATTACTGAGCCACGAATACACCCATATTCTTCAGCACGACCGGGCAGCCGGCATTCCGGCAGGCCTGAGAAAAATCTTCGGCGTGGTCGATGCGCTGCCGTTGGTATTCAGCAGCTATCCTCAGTTGTGGGGCCCCCACTGGCTCGCCGAAGGCCTCGCGGTTCATGTCGAGTCACTGGGCGGGCAAGGCAGAAGCAACAGCGCAATCTACAACGCGAAGATGCGCGAAGCCGTTCGCGGCGGGCTACATACGCTGTCGCAGGAGAGCTTTGAAGGTTATAACCCGATTCGCTGGCCGTTTGGCCACGTCTATCTGTATGGCGCTTATTTCTTCGAATTCATCAACCAGGAATATGGTGGGCAGAAGCTCGCCGAATATCTTGCCGAGTACGATGACAACCTGATTCCGTGGCGCATGAACCACCGCGCGAAGGCAACCTTCGGGATCTCATCAACCGCGCTATGGGAAAAATATCTGCGCTATCTGGAGCAAAAATTTGACCCACAAATCCAGTATATTCAAAGCCGGGCCGGGAGCGACACGACGATACTCGATGATCATCCCTGGCTGAATCTGTATCCAACATCCGGTCCGGATCACAGTGTCTACTACTACCACTCCGATCTCATTGGTGTGCCGGAAATACGCCAGGCCTTCCCCGATGGCCATCATGAACGGGTTATTCAGCTCCGACGCGTCCGTTTCCTCGACTGGCACCCTGACCATGGCCTGCTGATTGGTCGCGAACAAATCTGCAACAACCGAAACATCTACACCGACTTGTTCGTACTCTCGCCCAATAACCAAACGCCCAAGCGGATTACAAACTGCGCACGCATACAGAGTGCAGTCTGGAGCAATAAAGGCAACGGCATTGTTGCTGTCCAGCACAGCGGTGCCGCCACACGGCTGATCTCGGTACCAGCGTCTGGTTCTCCCATTGACCTGCTGTTCACGCCGGAAACAGGAGCACGGCTTGGCCGGATTGCCGCATCGCCCGATGGAACCAGCATCGCCATGCAGCACTACCAACCGGCACATGGCTGGAACATCGCCTTGTTTTCAATCGATGACCGGGAGATCACAAAGATCACCCGGCTCGGCGGCACGAGCAGCCATCCCCGTTTCAGCCCGGATGGCAGTTCGCTTTTTGTGATTTCCGATCACGACAATCGCCTCGAGCTGCGCAAGCTCGATCTGGCGTCCGGAGAATTGTCGACCCTCACCAACAGCACGGGGTATATCCAGGACTATGCGCTGGACGGCAGTGGCGATATTTCGGTGGTCGAATACACGAACACCGGACTGCAACTCGCTCGATTCAAAGCCGCTCCAGCGGCAACGCCGCTACCGATTGATGGCCAAGCGCAACAACCCCGGACGACAGCATTCCCCGGTTTCGACGACAACCTGGCACAAACCGCATCGCGTCCAGACACGCCATACAAGCCGCTCAAGTCGATGCGCCCACGTGGTTGGCAGCCCATTGTCGAACTGAGCGACAGCCAGGCATCCCATTTCGGCCTAAGGATCAAGGGACAGGACGCACTCGGGTTTCATCAATGGAGCGTCACGCCACTGTGGTTTGATCATGAGGAAACACAGCAGTTCGGCGGTGCCGTGCTGTACAACTACGATGATCGTGCATTGCTCTCCGCCACCCGCAATATTGTCTATGAAGAAGAAAACGACCAGCCTGCCTGGACTGAAGAGGACCGCCTTCAATTGCTGTTGCAAAAATTCTGGAACCGCAGGGACTCCGGCTGGAAACTGTTTGGCGGCATTGCGCGGGAAACACTGCGTCGTCACGAAGGCCAAAGCACAGATAGCGCGACCGACCAGATCAACGGAATTGGCATCGTGTTCAACAGCTTGCAGCACTATGGCCAGTCCATTGTCCCCACCGATGGTTTGGCGTTTGGCCTGACGGCAGAACACTACGCTGCCGGGCATCGACACGACGGCGAGGCACTGCTGGCATCGCTATCGGCTACCCGACACCTGGGAGGAAACTATCATCTTTTTGGCGAGCTGATATCCGGCGCCGGCTCCCCTGGCATCAAGCCGTTTTCACTCGGTGGGACGGAAAACGTGCTCGATGAGATTGGAGGCATCACACCACTGGGTCAACGGCGCTTTTATCTGCGCGGCTACGAGCAGGGTGCCATCGACAAAGGAAATCGCTTTACCCGCGCCACCCTCGAATGGCGCTTCCCTGTTGCCCTGCTCTATGACGGCCTGCTGGTGCCACCGGTAGGGCTTGGCCAGATTCACGGCGCAGTGTTTGCCGACAGCGGTGTCGTCGACGCAAGCCCCGGTCGCGACGACTGGCTAACCGGGGTCGGAATAGAACTCAGCGCAGATTTGCTGATCGGCTTCGATTCGTTCTCAGTGCCCATCACCGCCGGTGTGGCACAGGGACTGGACGATGAACTGGGTGACACTGTCGCCTACCTGCGCACAAGGTTTGGGTTTTAACCCGGCGCGGTACCACGCGAGACGACATTGGTTTCCGGCTGCGGGCTGACCGGGCGCATACGCTCACGCATGGTGTAATCGACCTTGTTATCGAGCTTCCAGTCGAAGATCGTACTGTAGAAAAGCACCGCCTTGACGTAGTTTCGGGTCTCGTCAAAAGTAATGGTGTCAACCCAGATATCGGCAGGCAGCGGTTCCTCATCCGGCAGCCATTTTTTCACCCGATTGGGTCCGGCATTGTAGCTCGCGGTCGCCAGAATGACGTGATCCCCGTAGCGATCCATGACCTCCCGCAGATAGCCGCTGCCCAGACGAATATTCATGCCTGGTACCTTGATCGTGGCATTGCTCAGCTTCTTCTTGATACCGATTTTCTTCCCCACCAGCTTTGCGGTACGTGGCATCAACTGCATCAGACCAAGCGCGCCTGCTGGTGACTCCACCGACTCACGGTAAGCACTCTCACGCCGGATCACGCCATAGATCAGGCTCTGCGGCAATTTTTGCCGGCGTGCCTCGCGTTTGATTTCATCCCGATAGAGCAACGGGAAACGCAGCTCCAGATCACGAAAGTGTTTTGCCGATGCGGTCGTGACAATCGCACTGAAGTGCCAACCCCAATCCGAAGCAAGCTGTGCAGCAACCCGTTTCTCGATGCGCGACAGACGTGCTGTTTCGAACCGCCATTCACGGTTGGCATCGGCCTTGCGGCCGATCTCGTAGAGCTCGTGGATACGGCGAAACGCAGGACGTTCGCTGAGCAACGTGACATTGTCGCGCAAATCGTCCGAAACAACCGGCTCATGATTGAAGCGATATGGCTGCCCGAGCTTTTCCGCCGCAAGGAAGCCATAGTAGCTGGTCTTCTGCATCAGATCGCGGTAGATCGCCTCAGCTTCCGCTTCCTTGCCAAGTGCGGCATCGACACGTGCCTGCCAGTAACGCCATTGCTCACTGGCGCGCTCCGATGCCGGCATCGCTGCCAACGCAGCTTGCGCCGCATCCCAATCCCACTGCCGCAACGCACTGCGCACACGCCACTCGCGAACCTCTTTGTTCACTGCACCAGGCTGGAGCTGAGAGAGCATTTCATTCGCTTCAGGCAGATGCCGCCACGCCGCCCGCAAAGCCAGTTTTCGTTCAGTCTCGTCACGCTGCTGCTTGCTGAAGGCAAAGTCGTTGCGAAAGGCGCGATGCCACAGCTCCCAGGCAGCGACCACATCCTGGCGCGCGTAGCGACGAATGCCATCAAGAATAATATCCCGCGACTCGGGCTTGTCGGTCCATTGCATGGCCGCTTGCAGCGTTTTTTCTGGCTGCTTCTTCATTTTTTTCCAATGCGCCAACCAGCGCTTACGTGATTTCGTCAGCTTTTTTTCAAGAAACCGAACCAACGACGTGTTGCCTTGCTTCATCGCCAACGCTACGCGCTGCCAGTACTCGGACGAGGTGATCTTCTTGTGCTTGTAAAGGTGCGCGAAAGTGCCATTGCAGGCGTCTGGCCGCGTTTTACCCGTCAACCACAGCAACTTGGCCTGCTCGACCAGCTCGGGCCTCATCCCTTTGGTGCTCATTGCCGCATCGAGATAGTAGCAACGCAAGGTAACGTCCTTCTCTTGCTGGTAAACCGCCAGAAACTGCTGCCACTGCTTGCGTTTGCCAAGCGAATGGAGCCAGGCGCTGCGCAACCGCTGCGCCATGACTGTCTCAGGGTATTTCTCAAGGAAACGGGAGACCTTCGCGCTGTCCTTCAGGTTTTTGCGCGCCTCCTCATACTCCAGCCAAGGGTAGAGGTCGTAGTTGACGAGCTGCTGTTTCAACCGGCGGTAGCGCTCCATTGCACCGCTGGACAAGGCAGACGACGCTTCGAGAAACGCTTTCTGCTCGGCGCTCAAGAACGCCGAAGTCGCCTGAACCGGGCCTGCCAAGGCAACCAGCAGCACGACCAGAATACCGAACCAAAGATCTTTTCTTATTGCTTTTGCAGACACACCCACCCTCTCAATATCCATTTTGCACTCCCCGCGCATTCCAGCGCGACCCACGTCCAGCCCGAACTGGCGTGCTTGTTCTTTCTATCATAGTCCACAACGCAATGATGCTAGTAGCTTCAAGAAATCACCACGCCACACAGCCTAGATTAGGTAAAACCCGTTAGCGTCATTATAATCGCGCGCTTTACTTATATATGTACGGTACCCCAGTGATCGAAAACCTGCGCAATATCGCCATCATCGCCCACGTCGACCATGGCAAGACAACCCTGGTCGACCAGCTTCTGCAACAATCCGGCACACTGGGGGAACGGGCCAACATCTCCGAGCGGATGATGGACTCGAATGATCTGGAGAAGGAACGGGGCATCACCATCCTCTCCAAGAACACCGCCATCACCTGGAACGACTACCGCATCAACATCGTCGATACCCCCGGCCACGCCGATTTCGGTGGCGAAGTCGAGCGCGTACTGTCGATGGTGGATTCGGTGCTGCTGCTGGTCGACGCGGTCGAAGGACCCATGCCCCAGACGCGCTTCGTCACCCAAAAAGCTTTTGACATGGGATTCAAACCCATAGTGGTAGTGAACAAGGTCGACCGCGAAGGAGCACGTCCGGACTGGGTCATCGACCAGGTGTTCGTGCTGTTCGATCGTCTCGCCGCCACTGATGACCAGCTCGACTTCCCGGTTGTCTACGCCTCTGCCATCAACGGCTACGCCAGCACCGACTCCGATGCACGCGACGGCGACATGACGCCGCTGTTCGAGGCCATCGTCGAGCATGTCTCCCCACCCGACGTGGACAGCAACGGCCCCTTCCAGATGCAGATCAGCTCGCTCGACTACAACAGCTATGTCGGCCTGATCGGCATTGGCCGCGTCAAGCGCGGCAAGGTCAAGACCAACTCGGCAGTGAAAGTGATCGACACCGAAGGCAAGATCCGCAATGGCCGCGTCTTGCAGATTCTCGGCTTCAACGGCCTGGAGCGAGTCGAGGTGCCGGAAGCCAACGCCGGCGACATCATCGCCTTCACCGGCATGGACACATTGCACATCTCCGACACGCTCTGCGACCCGGACAACGTCGAGGCACTGCCCCCGCTGACGGTGGACGAACCCACGGTAAGCATGACCTTTCAGGTCAATACCTCGCCGTTCGCCGGCAAGGACGGCAAGTACGTCACCTCACGCAATATCGACGAACGCCTGCAGGAAGAACTCAAGCACAACGTCGCACTGCGGGTGGAGCCGGGTGCCGATCCGGATAAATTCCGCGTTTCCGGTCGCGGCGAACTGCACCTCGGCATTCTGATCGAGAACATGCGCCGAGAGGGCTTCGAACTGGCGGTCTCCCGCCCGGAAGTGGTGGTGCGCGAAGTCGATGGCGTCAAGGAAGAACCCTACGAGCAGCTCACCGTCGATATCGAGGAGCAGCACCAAGGCGCGGTGATGGAAAAACTCGGCGAGCGCCGTGGCGATCTGAAGAACATGGTACCCGACGGGCGCGGCCGGGTGCGGCTCGACTACATTATCCCGGCACGCGGCCTGATCGGCTTTCAAACCGAGTTCATGACGCTCACCTCCGGCAGCGGCCTGCTGTTCCACGTTTTCGACCACTATGGCCCCAGCCGCCCGGAAAAGATCGGCCAGCGCAACAATGGCGTACTGATCTCCAACAGCACCGGCAAGGCGCTGGCCTACGCGCTGTTCTCCTTGCAGGAACGTGGCCGCCTGATGGTGTCGCATGGCGAGGAGGTGTACGAAGGCCAGGTCATCGGCATCCACTCACGTGAGAACGATCTGACCGTCAACCCGCTCAAGGCCAAGCAACTGACCAATATCCGCGCGGCCGGCACCGACGAAAACCTGATCCTGACGCCACCGGTCAAACTGACGCTGGAGCAGGCGCTGGAATTCATCGACGACGATGAGCTGGTCGAAGTGACACCCAACTTCCTGCGCATTCGCAAAAAGCATCTCAAGGAGCACGAGCGCAAAAAGGCATCCCGGACGCCCAAAGAATAGCAAGTCTCTCAGCCAAAGCATGACAAACTGCCCGTCATTGCGGGCAGTTTCGACGTAATATCTGCTGCATGACCGATTCAGCAGCCAGGGCCGCCAACGCCCAGACCATACTCGTCGTCGATGACTCCCGCGTCATTCGCAAGGCCGTCAACACCATTCTCGCCGGTGAGTACGACATCATCGAAGCGGAAAAAGGCAGCGAAGCGCTACGCATCATCCACAGCGGCGCAAACATCCATCTCGTCCTGCTGGACCTGTGGATGCCGGACGTGGATGGCTTCGAGGTGCTGGAAGCGATTCGGC
>CAZQXF010000137.1:0-361 GCA_964596975.1 uncultured Thiotrichales bacterium
ATCAGGTTGGTGCGAGATCGGGCGTGGGGCGAATGCCCTCGATGGCGGGTGCGAGTTCCTTCAGCGCCTGAAAGTAGACCTCGCGCTTGAAGAACACCACTTCTTCGACCGGCAGCCAGTAATCGACCCAGCGCCAGCCATCGAACTCTGGCTGTGACGTGGTGTCGAAGCAGACTTCGTGTTCACCACACTCCATGCGCAGCAGAAACCAACGCTGTTTCTGGCCAATGCACAACGGATGTGAATCACGGCGCAGCAGATGTTTGGGCAGGCGATAGCGCAGCCAATCCTGCGTCGACGCCATGATGCGGACATGCTCGGGCGATAGACCAACCTCCTCCCGCAGCTCACGGTACATGGC
>CAZQXF010000137.1:371-7035 GCA_964596975.1 uncultured Thiotrichales bacterium
CTCTTCCGCTGACTCATGCTCGCGGATACCACCCTGCGGGAACTGCCAGGCACGCTGACCGATGCGTTTGGCCCAGAAGACCTCACCCTGCCGATTCGACAGGATAATGCCTACATTGGCTCTGAAACCATCTTCATCGATCACTGTATCTGCCTGTTTTCTTGAAGGTTATCGTCCAGCGTCATCATGCCTGAGGGGTAAATATTTTTTCATAACCCTTCAGTTCGGGCAAACCGCCCTTATAATCGCCGCTGACTTTTCAAGAGAATAGCATGAATGGCACTGGCACTTTTTGACCTGGACAACACATTACTCGATGGCGACAGTGACTACGCCTGGGGTCAATTCCTGGTCGAGCGCGGGATCGTCGACGGCCAGGCGTATGAAGCGGCAAATCAGCGCTTCTACGATCTTTACAAACAAGGACAGCTCGATATCTACGAGTTCGCACGCTTTGCGTTTACACCGTTGAAGGAAAACGACTACGAGCAATTGCTGGCTTGGCGGCAGGAATTCGTCGCCGAAAAGATCACACCCATCATGTTGGAGAAGGGGCGCGACACCATCGCCGCACACACTGAGCGCGGCGATACCGTCATTATCATCACCGCCACCAACAGCTTCGTCACGCAACCCATTGCGACCGCTTTTGGCGTGAAGCATCTGATTGCCACCGTACCGCAAATGCGGGAAGGCCGTTTTACCGGTGAGATCGACGGCACGCCCTGTTTCCGGGAAGGTAAGGTTCAGCGTCTGCAACAATGGCTGGAACAGCATGATATGGATCTGAGCGGTAGCACGTTCTATAGTGATTCCCATAACGACCTGCCATTGCTGGAACAGGTCGACAACCCTGTCGCGGTCGATGCCGACGAGCCCCTCGTCGCTACCGCCAACCATCGCAACTGGCCCATTATTTCATTCCGATGAACGACACACGCACCGCTGTCACGCTCGTTTTCGCCGGCCTCGACCCGACCGGCGGCGCCGGCCTTCAGGCCGATATCGAAACCATCGCCAGCATGGGTGGCCATGCCGCCCCGGTCGCCACCTGCCTGACGGTGCAGAATACGTCACAGGTCATCGAGGTCATGCCCGTCAGCCCGGCCTTCCTCGCCGAACAGGCCCGGGCCGTGCTCGAAGACATTCCGGTTGCCAGCATCAAGCTGGGGTTGCTGCCCGATGTCGGCGTGATCGAAGCCATTCACTCAATCCTCATCGACTATCCCGACATACCCGTGGTGCTCGACCCGGTACTGGCATCAGGCAGCGGCAAACACCTTGCGGGCGACGATGTCATACACGCCCTGGTCAGCCTGTTGCTGCCACAAACCACGATTGCAACCCCCAACAGCCTGGAGGCACGGCAGCTGTCGCCAGCGTCCGACACCCTCGAAGCCAGCGCCATGGCGCTGCTGGACACCGGGTGCGAGCACGTACTCATCACCGGCACCCACGAAAAAACCCCGGAGGTCATCAACACACTCTATGGCAACCGCCGCAAACTGGATGAATATCGCTGGGAACGGCTCGATGGCAGCTACCACGGCTCCGGCTGCACCCTGGCCTCAGCCATTGCCGCGCTGCTGGCACAGAGTCAGGACGTGCTGAGCGTGATCGAACCGGCTCAGCGTTACGCCTGGAACACGCTCCGACATGGTCGACACATCGGCATGGGGCAGAAACTCCCAGACCGCTTCTTCTGGACAAACAATCATGACGATCACTGAAGCCGCCCGGGCCACAGCCGCTGCCGCATACCTGAACCGGCTTGCGACCTCCGGCCATGCACGCTGATCCGCGCCTGCGTGGTCTGTACGCCATCACACGCGGCAACTACAGCAGCACCGACGAACTCCTGCATGAAGCAGAGGCGGCATTGCAAGGCGGCGTCACCGCACTGCAATACCGCGACAAATCCGCCGACCCGGGACTGCGGCTGGAACAGGCCAAGGCGCTGGCGTCACTGTGCCAACGCTTCGATGCCTTGCTGATCATCAACGACGATATCGAACTGGCATCGCGCTGTGATGCAGCCGGCGTACACCTGGGACGCGACGACGCCGACATCATCACCGCAGTAGAGCAGCTCGGGGCCGACGCCATCATCGGCATATCCTGCTACAACCAACTGGAAGCTGCCCGCCATGCCGCCGCCAGCGGCGCGAGCTACGTCGCCTTCGGTGCCTTCTTCCCGTCGCCAACCAAACCCGCCGCCGTGCGCGCCTCCACCACCCTGCTGGAACAATGGGACCACCCACAGGTTCCGGTCTGCGCCATCGGCGGCATTACCCTCGACAACGCCCCATCACTCATTGCCGCCGGCGCAGACATGACCGCCGTGATTTCGGATCTGTGGTCAGCACCTGACATTACCGCACAAGCGCGGGCCTATCGTGCGCTATGGGATATCGACTGACGACCCTGTCAGCACTGCTCCCATGGCAACCCTTCGAAGCGCCACCCGCTCACGGTGCTGCGATGGTGGTTCTCGTCCCGCGGGCCTTCGAAACCGTCCCCCACGTTGTAGACATTACGGATTCCGGCCTCGACCAGCAGTTTCCCAGCGGCCAGCGAGCGGTTGCCGCTGCGGCAAATGAGCAATAGCGGCGGACAACCGTCACTGCTACAGGCAATTTGCCCGAGCATCAGTTCACGCACCTTGGCGACAAAGTGGGGATCGGGCTCCCAGTCCGGCTCATCCATCCAGGCGATATGAATGGCACCCACCGGATGACCGATCATCAGGAACTCCAGTGTCGCCCGCACATCGATGAAAATCGCAGACGGGTCATTTTGCAGAATCTCCCAGGCCTCGCGGGAGGTAATGGTCTGCACCTCGTTCGGTGCCGCTTTCTTTGCTGACTTGTTCATGGTCGCACTCACGGGTGAAGGATGAATGGTGCTGTTCTCTCGACCATAGTCACCCCTGCCTGCACGACAAAGAGGATTTGTTCCTGTTACCACCGCTGTGTCTTCGATATGTTCCAGAGCTTTCATGGATGAAAAACGCTTGGCATGTTACGAAACGGACGACGAGGCAAGACCCACGCGCTGGTTGTGGATGATCAAGCAAGCATTCGCACCATGATGCGCAAAGCGTTGATGTCGATGCGGATCGATGTCACGGAAGCCGAAAATGGTCGGCAGGCGGTCGAGATGATGCGCCTGGAGATGCCCGACCTCGTCATTCTCGATATCGAAATGCCAGTGATGAACGGGTTTGACACCTGCCGCGCACTGCGGGCGCTCGAAGGCGGTCAGTTCGTCCCGGTGCTGATGGTCACCTCCTCTGACGATACCGCATCGATCCAGCAAGCATACGAGGTTGGGGCCACCGACTTTCTTACCAAACCAATCAACTGGACGCTGCTCAAACACCATCTGCAGTTTATCGTCCAGTCAACGGTGGCGGCGCGTTCACTGCAGGAAAGCGAGCGTCGCCTGGAGGAAGCCCAGCGACTGGCACGGATCGGCAGCTGGGAGCTTTACCCCGATACGGAAAAAGTCTATGGCTCCGAGGAGCTGTTCCGCATCTTCGGCCTCGATCGTCACCTTGACGCGTTTGAACTCGGCAATTTCCTGAAGCACATTCACCCCGATGATCGCTGGGCGGTCGAAGCGGCCCTGGCCGACTCGCTGCAACAGGGAAAGGAACTCGATATCGATCTTCGCATCACGCGCAACGATGGCAAGCGGCGCCATATGCAACTGCAAGGGCTACCCCACTATGACAACAACGGCGTCGTCTGCTATCTGTCGGGGACATTGCAGGACATCACCGAGCGCAAGCTCGCAGAAGACAAGATCAGGCACCTGGCCTACTACGACCCGCTCACCAAGTTACCCAACCGCCAATTGTTTCGTGAACAAGCCGAGCTGACACTGAAACGGGCCTCGCGCAGCCACCATCAGGCAGCCCTGCTGTATCTCGATCTCGACCGTTTCAAACACGTCAACGACACCCTTGGCCACAGCGCCGGCGATCGCTTCCTGCAAGAGCTATCCCGCCGCATCATGTCATCGCTGCGCGATACCGATCTGATCACCCCACCGCAACTCGACGATGATGCCGACCGCGACCCTTGCCTGGCACGCGTTGGCGGCGACGAGTTCATCCTCGTCGCCGGTGATCTGCAACATCCTCAGGACGCTGCCATCGTCGCCCAGCGAATCCTCGACAATATCGAGCAACCGCTGTCACTCGATGGGCAGGAGTTTTTTCCCTCCGGCAGCATTGGCATCGCCATCTATCCCGACGATGGCGATGATCTCGACACCTTGATGAAAAATGCCGACACGGCGATGTATCACGTCAAGGCGCGCGGCAAAAACAACTTTGCCTTCTACCAATCCGAGATGAATGCCAAGGCACTACACAAACTGCAACTTGAAAGCCGTCTGCGCCGGGCCATCGACAATGATGAACTGGTGCTACATTTCCAGCCACAGGTCGATGCCCGCAGCGGCGAACTGCTGGCGGTAGAAGCGCTGGTACGCTGGGAGAACCCCGAGGAAGGCCTGGTGAGCCCGGCCGAGTTCATTCCGCTGGCCGAGGAAACCGGGCTGATCGTACCCATTGGGCTGTGGGTATTGCGCTCGGCCTGTCGCCAACTGCGCAGCTGGATCGATGCGGGTTACCGCGCCATTCCCGTCGCCGTCAATATCTCCAGTCGCCAGTTCCGCGAGGAAGACTTCGTAGAATCGGTCAGTGCCCTACTGACAGCCGAAGGCGTACCACCCAAGCTGATCGACATCGAGCTGACCGAAAGCCTGATCATGAGTGATGCAGAGGAATCCATCGTCAAACTCAAGCAGCTGAAGAAGATGGGCATGAAGATCTCGGTGGACGATTTCGGCACCGGTTACTCGTCGCTTGCCTACCTGAAGCGGCTGCCAATCGACGTACTCAAAATCGACCGGCAGTTTGTCAGCGATGTGGCGAACGACGACAACGACGCGGCAATCGTCCGCGCCATTATTTCACTGGCCAACAGCCTGAAACTGGAGACCGTCGCCGAGGGCGTCGAAACCCGCGAGCAATTGGCGTTTCTCAGCCAGCAGGGCTGCACATTGATCCAGGGCTATTTCATCAGCAAACCCTTGCCGGCTACAGAGCTGCTGGAGTTCTTCGAATTCACCGGCCAGCAGAAACAGCCATCAACCGAACAGTCGCTGCCACCAGCGGCGGCGGTTGGCGGGTAGCGGGAACGCCGCCTGCAAATCCACCGGCTGCGCGCGCGACAAAGTCCAGCCGGGTAGCGTCACCGTGCCACTGGAGCCGCAGACCGATCCCAGGTTGTTCGGATCGTAGATCTTCACGAAGGCCGGATCGTCACGATCATCGACATAGACAATGCCGCAATACTCCTCATCATGGTCTCGGCGTAGCAACGCGTCGATCTCGCGCACGAAAACCGCCAGCTTGTCGCGTGACACCGGCGCATCCGGCGGCGGCTCACCAACTGCATAGATGTACCAGCCGTCATCCGCCGCAGCCAGCAAGGTCTGCCAAAACTGCTCCAGATCGCGCCAATGCCGCAATGCCACAATCTTGCCGTTGTACTTCTGCATATAGGGCGATGTGTCAGTCGTCGTTTGCTGCATGGGCAGATTCCTGATAGTTACTGTTGTCGACAGTCCCGGGGTTACCAAATCAGTAGCCCCGTCTTTCCGGCAGGACGCCGGAATCCAGTGCCAGGGAGGGCTACCACCACCAGTGGCATATATCCCTATAACTGGATCCCCGCGTCCCTGCGAGGATGACGACGCCACGTCTTTCCGGCAGGTAGGCCCAAATCGTGTACCTCGACTGCTCCGCTAATCCTGGCGTTCTCACCGGGTGGTGAGAAATGCGCACTAGACTACCGCTGCGCCCAGCCATGCGGCACCGCGCACACCACTGGAATCTCCGTACACCGGCGGCAGCAGCCGCGTCGCCACGCTGTCGGAAAAGACATGATCACCCCAGATATCCGGTACGGTCGAATAGAGCGTCTGGATGTTGGACATGCCGCCACCGAGCACGATCACTTCCGGATCGAAAATATTGATGATGTGCGCCAGGCCCCGGGCCAACCGCAATTGGTAGCGTTGCAGTGCCTGCTGCGCTGGCTCATCACCCGACTCGGCGGCGGCGACAATCTTTTCAGCAGTCAAACGCTGCCCCGTAGCTTGTTCGAAATCACGGGCAAACCCCGGGCCGCTCAACCAGGTTTCGATGCAGCCATCGTGGCCACACCAGCAAGCGGGGCCGGGGTACTCCTCGGGATGTGGCCAGGGCAGCGGGTTGTGACCCCACTCACCGGCGACGCCGTTGTGACCGCCGATCACCACACCATCGACCACCAGTCCCGCGCCGGTGCCAGTACCGATGATGACGCCAAACACTGACGCAGCCCCGACCCCGGCGCCATCAGTCGCTTCGGACAAGGCAAAGCAGTTGGCATCGTTACTGATCGCCACCGGGCGCCTGAGCAGCGCCTCGATATCACGCTGCAGTGGCTGACCATTCAGGCAGGTGGAATTGGCATTGCGCATCAATCCGGTGGCGGGCGATATCGACCCTGGCACACCGATGCCGACGCTACTGCGCTCGCCCAGGGCCGCCTCTGTTTCGCGCACCATCGACGCAAGCTGCTGCACGGTTGCCGCATAGTCACCC
>CAZQXF010000138.1:0-7034 GCA_964596975.1 uncultured Thiotrichales bacterium
CCGTCGAGCAGAAGGTGCAGTCCAGCACACAGCCCACCTGAGACGAGACGCAGAGCGTGCCGCGATTGGATTCTGGAATGAATACCGCCTCGATGCACTGACCGTCATCGAGGCGTAGCAGCCACTTCCGGGTACCGTCACTGGAGGGCTGCTCCATGACGATCTCCGGCCCCCGGACTTCGGCGATCTCAGCCAGACGCGCACGTAACGCCTTGCTGATGTTCGTCATTGCGCTGAAATCGCTGACGCCCTGCTGGTGAATCCATTTGAAAACCTGCTGCGCACGGAAGGCCGGCTCCCCCAGTTCCTTGAACCAGGCTGTCAACGCCGCGGGGGCGAAATCGAGCAGATTGACCTTCGTGGCGGTTTCCAATGAATATTTACCTCGTGCGCGGGCAGAGTTCGATCGTGGAAAAGAAATACGCGATCTCGGTGGCGGCGGTTTCAGGCGCATCGGAACCATGAACCGCGTTCTCGTCGATGGTCGAGGCATGATCGGCGCGGATGGTGCCGGGAGCCGCTTCGGCCGGGTTGGTCGCCCCCATCAGCTCGCGATTCTTCGCAATGGCATTCTCGCCTTCGAGCACCTGAATCATCACCGGCCCGGAAGTCATGAACTCAACCAGGTCATTGAAGAAGGGACGCTCCTTGTGCACTGCGTAGAAACCCTCTGCTTCGCGCTTGCTGAGATGCTTCATCTTGGCCGCGACGATCTTCAGACCACCTTCCTCGAAACGGCGATAGATGTCGCCAATGACATTCTTGGCTACTGCGTCGGGCTTGATAATGGAAATGGTTCGTTCGATCGCCATAGGAAACTCCAGATTTTCAATGAGTAAAATAACACAAACCCGCCAGATCGCGGGTTTGCAAGGATAATCAAAAGTGTGCGGATTCTACTGGCCGCATGCAGTTGTGGCAAACCTGGGGGTGATTCTTGTGCTGAGGAGGGCTCGGGGGTTTTTGCCTTGCTTGGGTTGGGCGATTGAAATCGCCCCTACAGCCTGGGTACAAGGCGATTGAAATCGCCCCTACAGCTCGGGTTGAGTGCGGGTTCGACCTGCGGGAGGCGGCTTGTTCAATCGATGAAGCAAGCACCCGAAGACTCGGCGGGCGATATCGGGTAAACTCCCGTTCCAGCGGCGGGTGTAGTTCAATGGTAGAACTTCTGCTTCCCAAGCAGATAACGAGGGTTCGATTCCCTTCACCCGCTCCATTTCTTCCCGGTCTTGCCGTTATTTCCTGCTTATTCTCGCTCTTCGATCCAGGCCATCTGTATGGCTTCGAGGATGCGTTCACCGGATCGCTCAGGATCATCGTCGAAATCATCCAGCTCGGTGATCCATTTGTGAAGATCGACAAAATTGACCTTCAACGGATCGACATCTGAATATTTTTCGTCCAGTTCTATCGCGATATCGAGTGTATCAGTCCACTTCAGACCCATGATGTACCTCCGGTTCAGTGGCTTTCGGATACCATATTGATGGTGTATTTCGGGATCTCGATGACGAGATCCTCGTTATCGACCACCGCCTGACAACTGAGCCGGGAGTCGGGATCGACACCCCAGGCCTTGTCCAGCATGTCTTCTTCGTCGTCACTGGCTTCATTCAAGGAATCGAAACCCTCACGCACATAGACATGACAAGTGGTGCAGGCACAGGATTTCTCACAGGCATGTTCGATTTCGATACCGTGCTCCAGTGCAGCATCACAGATGGTGACGCCAGGCTCAACGTCGATCACGCTGCCCTCTGGGCACAGCTCTTCGTGGGGCAAGAAAATCAGTTTTGGCATATCAGTTTACTCAAACTCTTCTACACTATGACCCGCCATCGCCTGGCGGATATTGGAATTCATGCGCCGCTCGACATAACTTTCGGCGGCCGCTTCAACCTGCTTGATGGCATGCTTGATCGCGTTCGTATCTTCGCCCTGGCGCGCCACGATGAGCGCATCGCGCGCTGCAAGGATGTCTGCTTTCTCATCTGCTGACAGCAATTCATCGCCATCCTTTGCCAGTGCTGCATCCAGCGCCTCGACGACGCGGTCGGCCTCCACCTGCTGCTCCCGCAGCATGCGCAACGTCATGTCCTCCTGCGCATGCTCCATCGAATCGCGCAACATCGCTTCGATCTCCTCGTCGCCCAGCCCGTAGGAGGGCTTGATGGTGATCGATGCCTGGGCACCGCTGGTCTCCTCCATTGCTGACACATTCAGCAGACCATCCGCGTCGACCTGAAACGTCACCTTGATGCGCGCCGCACCAGCCACCATCGGTGGTATGCCACGCAGCTCGAAGCGGGCCAGCGAGCGATTGTCATCCACCAGCTCGCGTTCGCCCTGCACCACATGGAAGGACATCGCAGTCTGACCATCCTTGTAGGTGGTGAACTCCTGGGCGCGCGCCACCGGGATAGTGGTGTTGCGACTGATGATCTTTTCCACCAATCCACCCATGGTCTCGATACCCAGCGACAGCGGAATGACATCGAGCAGCAACAGATCGCCATCGGGTTTGTTGCCAACCAGCACATCGGCCTGAATGGCGGCACCCACGGCAACCACCTTGTCAGGATCGATGCTGACCAGCGGTTCGCGTCCAAAGAATTCTCCGACCATTTCCCGCACCAGCGGCACTCGGGTGGAACCACCGACCATAACGACTTCGCGAACCTCGTCCTTCTTGATGCCCGCATCGCGCAGCACGCGCCGACAGGCACCGGTCGTCTTCTTCACCAATGGACGAATCAGTTCGGCGAATTGCGCTCGCGTCAGCTCAGCACGCCAATGTTTGCCGTCCGCCAGCTCAACCTCGATTTCCGTTGTGTCAGCGTCGGTCAAAGCCTCTTTCGCCTTACGCGCAGCGGTCATGAAACGCCGCATCAGATGATGATCGTCGGAAGACTCGATGCCCACTGATGACAGCATCCACTCGGCGATCGCATGATCCAGATCATCGCCGCCCAGCGCGGAATCACCGCCGGTGGCCAGCACCTCGAAAACGCCCTTGTGCAGCCGCAGAATCGAAATATCGAAAGTACCGCCACCCAGGTCGTAAACGGCGATAACACCCTCGTCACCACTTTCCAAGCCGTAGGCCACGGCAGCAGCCGTCGGCTCATTGAGCAGCCGCAGTACATTCAGGCCCGCCAGACGCGCCGCGTCCTTGGTGGCCTGACGCTGGGCATCATCGAAATACGCCGGCACCGTGATGACGACGCCTTCGAGTTCGCCACCGAGTGTTTCTTCGGCACGCTGCTTGAGGGCAGCAAGGATATCCGCAGACACCTCGACTGCCGTCTTTTCACCCGCCGCGGTGACAATGCGCGGCACATTGCTGTCAACATCTGCAATGCGATAGGAAAGCTGGCCGCCGAGCTTTTTCAGGTCACCGGCGCTACGCCCCATCAGGCGCTTGACCGATGCGACGGTATTGAAAGGATCTTCGTCAGCCTTCTCCAGCGCTTCATAGCCCACCAGCGGCGGGCCATCCTCGCGGTAATAGACCACCGAAGGCAGCAGATGACGCCTCTGTTCATCCGGCAGCGTTTCAGCCACGCCACTGCGCACCGACGCGACCAGTGAATTCGTTGTTCCCAGATCAATGCCGGCCGCCAGTCTGCGCTGATGCGGCGCTGCGGACATGCCCGGTTCGGAAATTTGTAACAATGCCATTTCAGCCGGTCCTCATTGATGGTGACTCAGTCCAATTCGTCTTCGAGACGCTCTTCGGTTTCATCGATCTGCTGTAGCATGCGGCGAATGAACATCACCTTGGTGAGCGCATCATACGCAGTGTCGTAGTCACCCGCAGCCCAGGCTGTGCGAAACGTTTCCATCTGCGCCTGTTCGTCTCGATGCGTCTCATCACGTAGCGCATCCAGTGCATCGAAAGGATCATCAGCCTGCCCAATGCCCTCCAGTTCTTCACGACGTTCCAGCTGCTGCATCAGAAAAGCACCATCCGACGTCGTGTATTCGTGCGCGCCCGAACCAATACCCTTGAGTTCAAGCAGATAGAAACCGCGCGTCAGGGGATCTTTCAGCGTTTCGTAAGCTTCATTCAGATGCGCTGTGCTCTGGACCGATACCCGCTGCGCCTGTGCATCAGAGGCGGCAAATCGGTCTGGATGCACCTCTTGCTGCAAGCTGCGGTATTTTTTGCCCAACGCATCAGCGTCGATATCGAAATCCAGCGGCAGTGAAAAGAGGTCGAAATAGTTTTCGGTCAGGTCAATCGCCATAGCATTGAAAAACAGGCTCGATTTGAAAACAAAAAGCCGGCGTCAGCCGGCTTTTCGACGTTTGATGCGTCATGCAAGATCAGGGCACCACTATTCTCGGAAATTTGCCAGCACGATCATCAGGACCTGGATCGGAAAAGCACTGCCTTCCAAATCAGACAGTAAAGCTCTCACCGCAGCCACAGCGATCGGCTTCATTGGGGTTGTTGAACTTGAACCCCTCGTTCAAGCCTTCACGGGCGAAATCCAGCTCGGTGCCGTCGAGATAGGTGAGACTCTTGGGATTGACGATGATCTTGACGCCCTTGTCTTCAAACACCGTATCGTGCTCTTCGATCTCGTCGGCAAACTCGATCACGTAGGCCATGCCCGAGCAGCCTGTGGTTTTCACCCCCAGCCGCAGGCCAGCACCAGAACCCCTTTTTTCAAGGAAGTTCTTGACCCGGTCGGCGGCGGCATCGGTCAGTGTTATCGCCATGCTTCCAGCCTCTCCAGTGCGAAATCAGGCGTCGCTTTGCTTGCCTTGATAATCTTCGATCGCGGCTTTGATCGCATCTTCCGCCAAGACTGAACAATGCACCTTGACCGGGGGCAAGGCCAGCTCTTCAGCAATATCGGAATTCTTGATCTGAGACGCCTCTTCCAGGGTTTTACCCTTGACCCATTCGGTCAACAGGCTGCTGGAAGCAATGGCGCTGCCACAACCATAAGTCTTGAATTTCGCGTCTTCGATGACGCCGTCGTCGCCGACCTTGATCTGCAGGCGCATCACATCGCCACAGGCTGGCGCACCAACCATGCCGGTGCCGACAGCACTGGAGTCCTTGTCGAGTACGCCGACGTTGCGTGGATTCTCGTAGTGGTCGATTACCTTTTCGCTATATGACATTTTCGTGTACCTCAGTATTTGTTTCCGCGTGAAAAATCTACCGGACGATCACGCAGGGATCACCTTCAGTGCGCAGCCCATTGGATGGACTTCAGGTCGACACCATCCTGATACATTTCCCATAACGGGGAAAGATCACGGAGTTTCGTAATGGCATCGCGCATCTTGGCAATGGTGTATTCAATTTCTTCAGCCGTCGTGTAACGACCGATCGTAAACCGGATCGAGGAATGCGCCAGCTCGTCGTCACGACCAATGGCCCGCAGGACGTAACTTGGCTCCAGCGATGCCGAGGTGCAGGCCGAGCCACTGGATACGGCCAGATCTTTCAGCGCCATGATCAGGCTTTCGCCCTCGACGAAGTTGAAGCTGACGTTGAGGTTACCCGCAACCCGCTGCTCTTCGTGGCCGTTGAGATAGACCTCTTCCATATCCTTGAAACCATCCCAAAGGCGTTTGCGCAGCGTCAGAATGCGCGCATTTTCAGCCGCCATTTCTTCGCCCGCTATGCGAAAGGCTTCGCCCATGCCGACACACTGATGCGTCGCCAAGGTGCCGGAACGCATGCCGCGCTCATGACCGCCACCATGCATTTGCGCTTCGATACGCACCCGTGGCCGACGGCGCACGAATAAGGCACCAACGCCTTTCGGACCGTAAATCTTGTGCGCGGAGAAGCTCATCAGATCCACCTTGAGCTTGCCGAGATCGATCGGCACCTTACCGGCGCTCTGTGCTGCATCGACGTGAAAGACAATACCGCGATCACGGCACAGTTCGCCGATCGCCTCGATATCCTGAATCACGCCAATTTCGTTGTTGACGTGCATAATCGAGACCAGAATGGTGTCGTCACGCATCGCCGCTTCGAGCTTGGCGAGATCGACGAGACCATCTTCCTCGGGATCGAGGTAAGTCACCTCGTAGCCTTCGCGTTCGAGCTGGCGACAGGTATCGAGCACTGCCTTGTGTTCGGTCTTGCAGGTGATGATGTGCTGTCCTTTCTTGCGATAGAAATGGGCAGCCCCCTTGATCGCAAGGTTGTCGCTTTCGGTGGCACCGCTGGTCCACACGATCTCTTTCGGGTTCGCGTTGATCAACTCGGCCACCTGCTTGCGCGCGTTCTCCACCTTCTCATCTGCCGCCCAGCCGAACGCATGGCTGCGTGATGCCGGATTGCCGAAGACACCGTCGATGGTGAGGCATTCGGACATTTTTTCCGCGACGCGCTCATCCACCGGCGTGGTGGCGCTGTAATCGAGATAAATCGGGAGCTTTACGGACATGACATTCTCCTGGGCTAGGCTGCTGGACGCGGGAAGACGAAATTCATACGCTTCGCCTCTTCATCCTGGCGCCGGGCGATCTCCCGGATCTCGGGGCGCTCGACGAACTGATCCAGCGTAATGCCGTCCAGAAACTCGTACAAGCGGTTGCTGAGCTCGGCCCACAGCTCGTGGGTGAGACAGCGCTCGCCGTCCTGACAATTGCCGTCACCATGACAGCGCATGACATCGACGTTCTCGTCAACGGCGGTGATGATCTCAGCGACAGTGATCTGGTGCGGCATGCGTGCCAGACGATAGCCGCCGCCAGGACCACGAACCCCCTCGACCAGCCCGCGCTTGCGCAGCTTGGCGAACAGTTGTTCGAGATAGGACAGGGAGATTCCCTGGGTCTGTGAAATATCTGCCAGTGTTACCGGACCTTCGCGATCGTGGATCGCCAGATCCATCATTGCCGTTACCGCGTAACGACCCTTTGTTGAAAGCTTCATAATTCTACTCCTCGGTAGCGCATTCAGACCAGACCTGAATGTTATCTGGACCCAGTCTAGCAATAACCAAGTAAAATAGTCAAGAATAAATATCAGCTTTCACTTATTTATAGCACAG
>CAZQXF010000139.1:0-7034 GCA_964596975.1 uncultured Thiotrichales bacterium
AAAACGCCTGCCTTTTTTGCGGAGCTAAAAAGGCTGTTTCCAAGCCGTATCGTCGTGCTTGATTTACCCCCTATCTTACTGGTGGATGATGTCATGGTGCTGGCCGACTATATCGACTGTTCGTTGTTGGTCGTATCTGAGAGCTCAAGTAAGAAGGAAGAGCTCCACCAGGCGGTGGAATTGCTACAGGGGACGAATATTCTCGGTACGGTTCTCAATAATTCCCGGTCCAATATGTCTGGTGGTGGTTACGACTATTACTATGGGTATGATGCCGACTAAAGCACATATCTAATGACTTTCGGGTGATAGCACCACTGTTGCCCCAATTCTCGAATACAACCACGAGTGGTTTACCATGTACGAAGCTTTTTACAATTTCAAAGAAAAGCCATTTTCCCTGTTGCCGGATTCGGATTTTCTCTACCTTGGTGACAGACACCAGGAAGCCTTGTCGCTTCTCGAGTACGGCCTGATTCAGGGCGCGTCGATCGTGTTGATCACAGGCGAGATCGGCTGTGGTAAAACCACGCTGGTCAGACATCTGATCAAGAATCAGGATCTCGACATGATCGTCGGCAATATCACCAATACCCATCAGTCATTCGGTGAGTTGCTGAAGTGGGTCATGCTCGCGTTTGGCCTCGAATTTCGCGACCGGGACAAGGTGGAGCTCTACCGTGACCTGATGGAGTTTCTCCGCGCCAAGTACCACCAGGGCAAGCGCGTGACACTCATTATCGATGAAGCGCAGAACTTGAGCATGGAAGGACTGGAAGAGTTGCGCATGCTCTCCAATATCAATGTCGACAAGGAGCAGATGCTGCAGATCATTCTTGTCGGGCAGCCGGAACTGCGTGAAGTCCTTAGAAAGTCTGAGTTACGTCAACTGGCGCAAAGAGTGGGTGTCGATTATTTTCTTGATGCCATGAATCCAAAAGAGGCGTTCGAGTATATTCGTCATCGTGTTGAAATCGCGGGTGGCAATCCTGAGCTGTTCGACCTCGAAGCGATTAGGGAGATCTATTTGCACAGTAACGGCGTACCTCGCCTTATCAATACGATCTGCGATACCGCACTGGTGTATGGATACGCGGAGCAGGCAAAAACGATCACCGGGAAACTGATTGAAGAGGTCATCCGCGACAAGAGTCAGGGGCATATTCTTCCTTTACACAATGACGCAGCCATGCCCGCGGCTGTCACTTCTGACTCGCCGGTGCATATCAGCATCGGCTGAGTGATGTTTACTGGCCTCGTGAGGTCGTGCGCCTTCCCGACGAATCGGGAAGGCGTGTAGCTGCTCAACCTGCCTGGCCTATGCTGTGCGGCCCGACTGATTGTCGGGTCGCTGGTTTTCCCTGGCACCATAACTTGCCCCCGGATTGGCTAACCACTGCTCATACATCCACCGATACCCTCCGACAGCGTCGTCTCCCGCGCCTGAAGATGAAGTTACACTGTCATCCTGTCAGATACACTGGCAAACTTCCTGATTGTCTTCCGCACTATACTGATAGTACGAACAGGGGTGGCCGAGCCAGATGCGTATCCTCCAGCTTCGATTTCAGAACCTCAACTCGCTTGCTGGTGAGTGGCAGGTCGATTTCACCGATCCCGCCTATATCAATGAAGGCATTTTCGCCATCACCGGACCGACCGGGGCTGGCAAGTCCACCATTCTCGATGCGATCTGCCTTGCGTTGTATGGATGCACGCCGCGTTTGCCGACGATCAGTGGCAGCGCCAATGAACTGATGTCGCGGCAGACGGGGGAGTGTTTTGCCGAAGTCGAGTTCGAGACCGCGAAAGGGCAATTTCGTGCTCACTGGAGTCAGCGCCGGGCACGGGCGAAGCCGCAGGGCAAGCTCCAGCAGCCACAGCATGAAATTGCTGATGTGCGTTCTGGCAAAGTACTTGAATCGAAACTGCGCCCAGTCGCCAGGCGCATTATCGATGTCACCGGCATGGACTTTGAACGCTTCACCCGCTCGATGCTGTTGGCGCAAGGCGGTTTTGCAGCATTTTTGCAGGCCAAGGCGGACGAGCGTGCGCCTATTCTCGAACAGATCACCGGCACCGGGATTTATAGTGACATCTCGATCCGCGTACACGAAAGGCGGGCAGCGGAAAAGGGTAAGCTCGAAGCGCTTCAGGCCGAGACAGCTGGAATGCGCCTGCTTGATGCTGAGGAGGAGGCGGCGCTGGCATCGGATTTCGAACAGAAGTCAGAACAGACAAAGCGGGTATTGGATGAAATCGGTGCGCTGAGAGACCGCATTGAATGGCTCGACAGCATCAATCGCCTGCAAATCGAGCTGCACGATAATCAGCGTCAGCTGGAACGTTGGCAACAAAGTGTCGAGCGTTTTTCCCCCGATCGCGAGCGTCTCGAATGGGCCAAGCGCGCGCTCGAACTCGATGCAGAGTTTTCACTGCTAGAGGGTCTCAGGCGAGCCCAGAAAAAAGACCGCGAGCAGCACGAATTGGCTCTGGCCCAGTTGCCGAAACAGCGGTCGGTGGTGGACGAGTTGCTTCGAACCCAGCAGAAGGCAATCAGGCAGGTTGAAGAATGTCAAAAACGCCAAAGTGATCTGTTGCCAGTGCTCAACCAGGTTCGCGTGCTGGATGTTCAGATCACCGCATCGAAAACGGCATTGGCGCAGGCCGAAGCGGATTTGCTCGGCCATGACGAGAACCTTGCAGCAGTGCGCCTGGCCATTGAAAAGGATGCCGCTCAACTGGAACAGCAGCGTCATGCGCTGAATACCGTCATCAGTCAGGTCAAAGACAGCCAGGCAGATGCCGCACTGGTAGCAGAACTCGAAGGCATTCGCAGCCGGATCGATGCATTGCAGCGGCTAGAGGTCAGGCGCCGGGAAAAAGAAGAGCGGTTGTCAGCGCAGCGCAGCGACATCGAAAAACTGGCAAAGTGCCAACGTCAGCAGAAAGCCGCTTTAGACAAACAGCAGACGGCGCTCAATGAACATGCCGCGCGCCTGCAGCAACGACAGGAGGCCTTGAGCGGCCTGCTAAGGAATCGACCGGCTGCTGAATGGCGCCAGGAACAATTGACCTTGATGGCACGAGCGGCGCAATTGTCGCAGCTGGAGGCAGATGCCCGGCGTTTGTTGGAAATGACCTCGGAAACCGACGAATTGTCCGGCCAACGCAAGCGGATGCAGGCGACCCTGGCCGATGTTACCAATCAAGATGACAGTCTGCGACAGCAACGGGAGTTGCTGGAGCAGCAGCTTGCATTGCTGGAAGACAAAATGCGGCTGATGCAACGCATCGAGAGTCTCGAAGAAGCTCGTCAGCAATTGCGTGAGGGTGAGCCCTGTCCCCTGTGTGGTGCGCTTGATCACCCCTGGGGCGAAGGTGAACATGTTGTCGATAATGCGGTAGCTGAACAGCTGAAGGATGCCAAGGCCAAGCTCACAGCAGTCAACAACGCGATTCACGAGCTGGAGATTGGCCGTGTCAGTACGGCAAAAGACCTGGAGCAGGTCGAGGCGAGTCTAGCGCTGTTACGCCAGCAGCAGTCTGAAATGGAAGCAGGAATGCGCAAGGCTTGCGCGCAGTTGTCGCTCGATGCAAAGGCGCCGGGGCTGGTGGAGGAAGCGGCCAGATTGCAGCAGGAAATCGGCGCAACCCTGGCCGAGGTGACAGCTGTCGTTGAATCCATTGAAGATATCGACAACGAATTGACTGCCCTGCGTGAGGCGCACGAGCAGGCGCGTGAAACTGTCGCCAACCTGGAACGAGAGCAACAGCAAGCGGTGTATGACTTGTCAGCGGCGCAGCAGGCTGAGACAGGTATTCGTAAGGAAATCGACGAACTGAAACAAGAATACGATAACGCCATGGCAGTGCTGCGTCGTGAATTGGCGCAATATGTGGAGTTGCCAGCAGCCATCATTGACTTGCCTGATATTCTTTTGCAACTCGAAAATCGCCGGCAGCAGTGGCTAAAAAGGCAAGACGAAAAGAATCATCTCGAAGCTGCCATCGGTCGGCTTGAAATCAGTATCCAGCATCATCAAAGCCAGCAACAGCAACTGACCAAGGCGCGCAATGCGGCAAAGGCAGAAGTCGAAGCACAGAAAAATGCCCTCGCTGATATAGAGGAAAAACGATTTTCCCTGTTCGGCAGCAAGATGCCAAATGAAGAAGAAAAGCGTCTGGCCGCTGCCCTCGAAAATGCCGCCGCCACGCTGGAACAGGCCAGAGAAGAAGCAGATGCAGCATCACGCTCGCTGGCTGATCTGGAGCGGCGCATTGACGACCTCGACGCCGCAATGACGGCTCGTGCTGATGAACTGCTGCACAAGGAAGCCGCCTTTGCCGATCGCCTCCACGCATCGGGCTTTGCTGATGAAAAAGCATTTCTCTCGTCCCGCTTGTCAGAGCAGGAGCGCAAAATACTGGAAGAAAAAGCGCAGGAATTGTCCACCAAGAAACTCGCCCTGGAAACGGCCAGGGATGCCATCGAAAAGAAATTGCACAGCCTGCGTGAGCAATCGCTGACGACGGAATCTCGCGAGGCGATCGTTTCTAGGCTGGAGGAAAAACAGCGCCAGCATGCTGAACTACAACAGGAAATCGGTGCTATTCGGGAAAAGCTCGACCAGAACACCCGCCTCAAGGCCCGGCTTGAAAAGCAGTTGCAGGCCATCGAAGCCCAGCGTCAGGAATGCAGTCGCTGGGATTTGCTGCATGATCTGATTGGCTCGGCTGATGGCAAGAAATACCGCAACTTTGCTCAGGGTCTCACCTTCGAACTGATGATTGCGCATGCCAACCGGCAGTTGCAGAAAATGACCGACCGCTACCTGCTCGTGCTCGATCGCGACAGCCCCCTGGAGCTCAATGTCATCGACAACTACCAGGCGGGTGAAATTCGTTCCACCAAAAACCTGTCGGGCGGCGAGAGTTTTATTGTCAGCCTCTCGCTTGCGCTCGGGCTGTCGCGCATGGCCAGTCAGAACGTTCGCGTCGATTCACTGTTTCTCGACGAGGGCTTCGGCACGCTGGATGAAGATGCGCTCGAAACCGCCTTGGGTACGCTATCGGGCCTGCATCAGGATGGCAAGCTGATCGGTGTCATATCTCATGTTGCCGCGCTCAAGGAGCGCATTCCCACGCAAATCGAGGTTGTGCCGGGGCCGGGGGGGCGAAGTGTGATCAAAGGCCCGGGCTGTGCGGCCATGGAAGACAAAGCGAACTGACCGGGCTTTCTCGCTGCACGGCGTCGATCTGCTAAGATTCGCGCCTTCTAAAGGGCAACGATTCGACACGAGATGAACCTGGAAAACCAGATTGCAACAGAGCTTGGCGTCCAGCCCCATCAGGTCAAGGCAGCGGTAGCGCTGCTGGATGAAGGCGCGACGGTGCCGTTCATCGCGCGTTACCGCAAGGAGGTGACGCAAGGACTCGATGACACGCAGCTGCGGGCGCTTGAGGAGCGACTAGGCTACTTGCGTGAGTTGGCTGAGCGGCGCGGGGCCATACTCAAGTCGATCGAAGAGCAGGGCAAGCTCGATGATGATCTCAAGGCGAGAATCATGGCGGCGCCGACCAAGACAGCGCTCGAAGATCTCTATCTGCCGTACAAGAAAAAGCGGCGCACCAAGGCGCAGATAGCCCGCGAGGCTGGCCTGGAGCCGCTGGCGCTGGCGTTGCTCGACAACCCGACGCTGCAACCCGAGGCCGAAGCGCAGCAATTTGTCGATGCCGACAAGGGTGTCGCTGACGTCACCGCTGCACTTGATGGGGCGCGCCAGATTCTGATGGAGCGGTTCGCCGAAGATGCCGAGCTGCTCTCGACTCTGCGCGAATTCTTCTGGAACAAGGCCGAACTCCGATCAACCGTCGTCACTGGCAAGGAGCAGGAAGGCCGCAAGTTTGCCGACTATTTCGACTATGCTGAACTGATCAGCAAGATTCCCTCCCATCGTGCCTTGGCCCTGTTTCGGGGGCGCAACGAAGGCGTCCTCAACCTCGTACTCGATGTGCCTGAGCCTGCCGGCACGCATCCTTGCGAGGCGCGCATTGCCAGTCATTTTGGCGTTGTCGACCGGGGCCGGGCGGCCGATGCCTGGCTGATGAAAGCGGTCGCCTGGACGTGGAAAGTCAAACTCCACAACAAGCTCGAAGTCGAACTCAACCTGCGCCTGCGCGAGATGGCCGAAGAAGCGGCCATCGATGTGTTTGGGCGCAATCTCGGCGATCTGCTGCTGGCAGCACCGGCCGGGCCGAAGACCTGCATGGGGCTCGACCCCGGCATTCGCACCGGCGTCAAGGTCGCGGTGATCGACGCCACGGGCAAGCTGCTCGACACTGCGACCATCTATCCGCACCAACCCCGGAACCAGTGGGATCAGTCCATCAATGAACTCGCCAAGCTCGCCGCGCGGCACGGTGTCGAACTGGTCAGCATCGGCAACGGCACGGCATCGCGCGAAACCGATCGGCTGGTGGCTGATTTGATGTCACGTCATCCTGAATTGAAGCTCACGCGCGTGGTCGTATCGGAAGCGGGTGCGTCGGTCTATTCCGCGTCCGAACTCGCCGCCACAGAGTTTCCCGATCTCGATGTTTCCCTTCGTGGCGCCGTGTCGATTGCGCGCCGCCTGCAAGACCCACTGGCCGAATTGGTCAAAATCGATCCCAAGGCGATTGGCGTCGGCCAGTATCAGCACGACGTCAATCAGTCGGCACTGGGGCGAAAGCTCGATGCCGTGGTCGAAGATTGCGTCAACTCGGTGGGTGTCGATGTGAACACCGCGTCGGCTCCCTTGTTGATGCGCGTATCCGGTCTGTCGAAAACGCTCGCGGAAAATATCGTCGCCTATCGTGATGAGCACGGTGCCTATCGAAATCGCCGCGTGTTGAAAAAAGTGCCGAGGCTGGGGCCAAAGGCCTTCGAGCAGGCGGCCGGATTTCTGCGCATCATGGCCGGTGATGACCCGGTCGACGCATCCGCGGTTCACCCCGAGGCCTATCCGGTCGTCAAGCGAATTGTCGAATTC
>CAZQXF010000140.1:0-7022 GCA_964596975.1 uncultured Thiotrichales bacterium
CAACTGCCGCATGTGCATGGTCGAGGTCGAAAAAGCACCCAAGCCTCTGCCAGCCTGTGCGACGCCAGTGGCACCGGGGATGAAGGTTTTCACCCATTCCGAGCTGGCGAAAGACGCCCAGCGCGGGACAATGGAGTTTTTGCTGATCAACCACCCGCTCGACTGCCCCGTCTGTGACCAGGGCGGAGAGTGTGAATTGCAGGATCAGGCAGTTGCTTACGGCAGTGGCGTTTCCCGCTATACCGAAATGAAACGCGCTGTGGCCGACAAGGATATCGGTCCACTGATTGCGACCGAAATGACACGCTGCATACACTGCACGCGCTGCGTCCGCTTCGGCGAGGAAATCAGCGGCGTGCGCGAAATGGGTGCCACTGGCCGTGGTGATCGGATGGAAATCGGCACCTTCATCGCACGCAGTGTCGACTCCGAAATGGCAGCCAATATCATCGACCTGTGTCCGGTAGGGGCACTGACCGCAAAGCCGTCCCGCTTCCAGGTTCGCCCCTGGGAGCTGGTCGAGCACGAGTCGGTTGCTCCCCATGATGCGGTTGGCTCGAATATCACCGTACATACAAAGAACGGCCGCGTCATTCGCGTCGTGCCGAGAGATAACGAAGCAATCAACGAGTGCTGGATCTCGGATCGTGATCGCTTCTCGTACCAGGGCATCTATGCCGACGACCGCTGTCTGGAGCCGATGATCAAGCGGGATGGTGACTGGCACAAGGCCTCCTGGGAAGAAGCGCTGGCGCTGGTCAACAAGCGCTTGGCGGAAATCGGTGGTGACGAAGTCGGCGCGCTGCTCTCGCCCAATGCCAGCGTCGAAGAGCTTTATCTGGCACAGAGATATCTGCGTGGACTGGGCGTGAGCGCGATTGATCACCGCCTGCGCGAAAGCGATTTCAGCGATCAGGATGTCCTGCCGGCGTTTCCCTGGTTGGGCGTCAGTCTCGAAGAGATCGAACAGCAGAACAGTCTGCTGTTGGTTGGCCTCGATGCGCGGCGCCAGGCACCGCTGCTGGGTCACCGGATTCGCAAGGCGGGGTTGGCTGGCGCCGAGATCGCCTCGATCAACCATCAGGATTACGACTTCCGCTTCGACCAGTATGCCGAGCTCGTCGTCGGGACCGACGAGATGATCGAGCGCCTCGCCGCAGTGGCCGGGGCGTTGCTGGAAAAGGCGGACGCGAAGGCACCAGCGTCACTTAAGAAGTTGATCTCTGCGGCCAAGGCGGGCGATGCGGAAAAGTCGATTGCCGAGTCGTTGGCAACCGCTGACAACGCGCTGCTGCTGCTGGGTGCGGACGCGAACCACCACCCTCACGCTGCAATCATCCGGGGCCTGGCGACGGTCTGTGCGCAAGCGGCCAATATCCGGCTGGGTAGCGTCAGCGAAGGCGCTAATGCGGCTGGCGCATGGCTGGCGGGCGCCGTACCGCATCGGGGCGCGGCGATGAGTGATGTCGAAACCTGCGGCGACGATGCAGCGCAGATGCTCAAGGCAGGCAAAAAAGCCTACTTCCTGATGAACCTGGAGCCTGAATTCGATCTGGCCGATCCTGCGCAGGCACGCACCGCACTGGATGGCGCGGAGTTCGTCGTCGTGATGTCGCCCTATGCCAGCACGCTCACCTTCGACCATGCCGACGTGATTTTGCCGATGACCACCTGGCTGGAGCATGCCGGCACCTTCATCAACCTGGAAGGGCGCTGGCAGAGCTTCCGTGCCGCGGTCGAGCCGCTCGGCAATGCGCGACCCGGATGGAAAATTCTACGTACGCTCGGCACCTTGGCGCAGCAGGATGGCATGGACTATCTCAGCGCCGCCGCAGTCCGCAACGAGTTGCAGCAGCGGTTTGGCGATGATTTTCAGTTCGGCGCCCAGGCCGAGGTGGCCGATGGCTACGCCCGTATCGAGCCGGCGATTGGCCTGTCTCGCGTTGGCAGTACCGCTATCTATGCCTGCGATGCGATCGTGCGGCGCTCAGCGGCATTGAGAGCGACACATGATGGCGCCGACCAGGATGCCGCCGCCATGAATACCGCCGAGGCTGAGAAGTACGGCGTTCAGGGTTGCAAACGCGTCAGGGCTACGCGGGGAGAAAACAGCGTCGAGATGCCGCTGCTTGTCAGTGATGCAGTTGCCGACGGTGTTGTCGTCGTCAGGGCGGGGACCGCACCAAGCAGCGCACTGGGGCCGGTTTTCGGTCCAATCAAAATAGAAAAAGCGAACTGACGGGATCACCATGGAAACGATAGCGACACTACTGGATTTCCTGCCACAAGAGCTGGTGACCGTCGTCCTGATCCTGATCAAGATCGTGGCGATTCTGCTGCCGGTGCTGATTGCCGTGGCGTATCTGACATTGGCCGAGCGCAAGGTCATCGGTTATATGCAGATCCGTATGGGGCCGAACAGGGTGGGGCCAAAGGGGTTGCTGCAACCAATCGCCGACGCCGTGAAGCTCATGTTCAAGGAGATCATCATTCCCGCGAACGCGAGCAAATTCCTGTTTGTGCTGGCGCCGACCATTTCACTCGCACCGGCGCTGGCTGCCTGGGCCGTGGTGCCGTTTTCCGACACACTGGTGTTGAGCAACATCAATGCGGGGCTGCTCTATATTCTTGCGCTCACCTCGCTCGGCGTTTACGGCGTCATTATCGCCGGTTGGGCATCGAACTCGAAATACGCCTTGCTGGGTGCATTACGGTCCGCGGCGCAGATCGTTGCTTATGAAATTGCGATGGGCTTTGCGCTGGTTGGTGTGCTGATGGCGGCTGGCAGCCTTAATCTTGGTGAAATCATCAACGCGCAGCGTGGTGGCTTCCATCATTGGTTTTTCATTCCGTTGATCGGGCTTTTTCTGGTCTATTTCATTTCCGGCGTCGCCGAAACCAACCGCGCGCCGTTCGACGTTGCCGAGGGCGAGTCGGAAATCGTCGCCGGTTTCCATGTCGAATATTCCGGCATGGCGTTTGCGGTATTCTTCCTCGCGGAATACGCCAACATGATACTGATCGGCGCATTGACGACGATCCTGTTTCTGGGTGGATGGTTGTCACCGTTCGATGGCATTTTGCCTGCGTCGGCGTTTTCGATTCCGGTTATCGGGTCATTTCTCGATAGCGGCGTTCACTGGTTTGTGTTCAAGACAGCATTCTTCCTGCTGCTGTTTCTCTGGTTTCGCGCCACGTTTCCGCGTTACCGCTATGACCAGATCATGCGGTTGGGATGGAAGGTACTGATTCCGGTGACACTGGTGTGGATTTTTGGTGAAGGTCTGGCGATTGCGCTGGGCTGGAAACCTTGGGAATAAAGGGGTAGCGAGTCATGGGGCAATTCAAACATTTCGTCAAGAGTTTCACCCTCGTTGAGCTGCTGAAGGGGATGAGCGTGACCGGGAAGTATTTCTTCTCGCGCAAGTTCACCATTCGCTATCCGGAGGAGAAAACACCGCAATCGCCGCGTTTTCGCGGGCTGCATGCGTTGCGACGTTATCCCAATGGGGAAGAGCGCTGTATCGCCTGCAAGCTCTGTGAGGCAGTTTGTCCGGCGCTGGCGATCACGATCGAATCCGAGGAGCGGGAAGACGGGACACGACGCACGACCCGGTACGATATCGATCTGTTCAAATGCATTTTCTGCGGCTTCTGCGAAGAGGCCTGCCCAGTCGACTCGATCGTTGAGACCCGTCTGTTCGAATATCATTTCGAACAGCGGGGGGAGCAAATCATGACCAAGGACAAATTGCTCGCGATCGGGGATAAGTACGAAGAGCAAATCGCCAAAGACCGCGCCGCCGACGCGCCTTACCGCTAACCGGAGTTCAGACCCGATATGACCTTTGTGCAGTTTCTTTTCTATTTCTTCGCCAGCATTCAGGTGCTGGCCGCGCTGCGCGTGGTATCGGTGAAGAATCCGGTGCATGCGGCGCTGTTTCTGGTGCTGACGTTCGTGTCTGCAGCCTGCATGTGGATACTGATGGAAGCGGAATTCCTCGGGCTGCTGCTGGTGCTTGTCTATGTTGGTGCGGTCATGGTGCTGTTTCTGTTCGTCGTCATGATGCTCGATGTCAATATCGCCGAGATGCGGGAAGGCTTCGCGCGCTATATGCCGGCTGCACTGGTTGTCGCGATCATCATGGTGATCGAGATGGGAATGGTGCTGACGCAGCGTATTTTCAATGCCCGCCCGCCGATCGAAAAGGTGAGCGAGCTGAGCAATACCGAAGCCATCGGGACGGTCATGTATACCGATTATGTCTACCCATTCGAAATCGCTGCGGTGGTGCTGCTGGTGGCGATCATCGCCGCGATATCATTGACGCTGAGACGGCGGCCTGCGACCAAATATCAGACCCCCATCGAGCAGATCAAGGTGCGGCGCAACGACCGCGTGCGTCTGGTCAGCATGAAGGCGGAGAAAAAGGAAAGCGGCTCATGATTCCACTGACACACGTTCTCGTGCTCGGCGCGATCCTCTTTTCCATCAGCATTGCCGGTATTTTTCTCAACCGGAAGAATATCATCGTGTTGCTGATGTGCATCGAACTGATGTTGCTGGCGGTGAATACCAACTTCATCGCTTTCTCCCACTACCTGGGAGATATTTCAGGACAGATCTTTGTGTTTTTTATCCTGACGGTCGCGGCTGCCGAAGCAGCTATCGGGCTTGCGATACTGGTCGTGGTGTTCCGCAACCGGCGCACCATCAATGTTCAGGATCTCGACGAGATGAAGGGGTAGATGATGGATCTGACTTATCTGCTTATCCCGTTCACGCCGTTGCTCGGTTCCGTTATCGCTGGGCTTTTTGGTGGTCGGATCGGACGCAGAAATGCACATCGGGTGACCATCACCGGTGTCGCGATCTCCTTCATCTGCGCGGTTCTTGCGTTCAAGCACTTCGCCATCGATGGGGCGGCACCACTGAACGCGACGCTTTATCAGTGGGCGCTGAGTGATGGCATTGGTTTTCAGGTTGGTTTCCTGATCGACAGCCTGACAGCGTTGATGATGGTCGTCGTGACATTCGTGTCGCTGATGGTGCATATCTACACCATTGGCTACATGGCGGATGACGAGCACAACTGGCCGGAATACAGCCTTGCTGGCAAGAACAGTTATCAGCGTTTCTTCGCTTATATTTCGCTGTTCACTTTTTCGATGCTGATGCTGGTCATGGCCAATAACTTCATGCAGCTGTTTTTCGGCTGGGAAGCGGTGGGGCTGGTGTCGTATCTGCTGATCGGTTTCTGGACCACGCGGGAAACCGCGATCTACGCCAACCTCAAGGCGTTCCTGGTCAATCGGGTCGGCGACTTCGGTTTTCTTCTCGGCATCGCGGTGATCCTGATGTATGCCGGCAGTCTCGACTACGCCGCCGTGTTCGGACAGGCCGAGGAGATGCAGCATCAAACGATCAATATCGTTGGTGACGCGCAGTGGTCGGTAATCACGGTTGCCTGCATCCTGTTGTTCATTGGTGCGATGGGTAAATCGGCGCAGATGCCATTGCATGTCTGGCTGCCCGATTCGATGGAAGGTCCAACCCCCATCTCGGCGCTGATCCATGCCGCGACCATGGTCACCGCGGGTATCTTCATGGTGGCGCGGATGTCGCCGCTGTTCGAGCTGAGTGAGGTCGCATTGTCGTTTGTACTGGTCATCGGCGCACTGACTGCTTTTCTGATGGGGCTGGTTGGTATCGTGCAGAATGACATCAAACGCGTTGTCGCCTACTCGACGTTATCCCAGCTGGGTTACATGACGGTGGGGCTGGGCGCCTCGGCCTACGCGGCGAGTATTTTTCACCTGATGACCCATGCGTTTTTCAAGGCGCTGCTGTTCCTTGCCGCCGGCTCGGTCATTATCGCGATGCACCATGAGCAGGACATCCGCAAGATGGGTGGTCTGCGCAAATACATGCCGATCACCTATATCACCTCGCTGATCGGCTCACTCGCGCTGATCGGCTTTCCCGGCTTTTCAGGCTTTTTCTCGAAGGATTCGATCATCGAGGCGGTTGCGTCATCGCATATTCCCGGCGCCAGTTTCGCCTACTGGGCAGTGCTGCTCGGCGTCTTTGTCACCGCGTTCTACAGTTTCCGCATGTTCTTTCTGGTGTTCCATACCAAGGAGCGGATGGACGAACACACCCGTTCACACCTGAAAGAATCTCCATGGGTGGTGACCTTGCCACTGGTGCTGCTGGCGATTCCGTCTGTGATTGCCGGGGTGTTCATCGACCCGCTGGTGGTGGGTGATTTCTTCAAGGGTGTCATTTTCGTCGAACATGAGCATGAGGCCATCCACCATCTGTCGGAGCATTATCATGGTGTGATTGCGTTCGTGATCCATGGACTGCAAGCGCCGCCATTCTGGCTGGCGATGTCGGGCCTGGTGACGGCCTGGTTCATCTATACCCGCAAACCGGAGATTGCCGATGCGACGGCACGTCGCTTCAATGGCATCTATCGACTGCTGCAGAATAAATACGGTTTCGATGAGTTCAATGACGCCGTCTTCGGCGCCGGCTTTCGCAAGATCGGGGCGCTGTTCTCCAATGTCGGCGACCGGCTGCTGATCGACGGGTTGGTTGTCAATGGTGCCGCCAAGGTGGTCGCCGTTTCCGCAAGCCTGCTGCGCCTGCTGCAGACGGGCTATTTGTACCACTATTCTTTCGCAATGATTCTCGGACTTGTCGGCCTGCTCGGCTGGTTTGTGCTGAACGGCTAAGGGGAGATGTGATGTTTTCAGATTGGCCGTTGCTGTCGATTCTTGTCTGGTTGCCGATTGTCGGTGGTTTTGCACTGCTCGCTGTGGGTGAGGGAAATCAGTCGTTGGTGCGCAAGCTCGCACTAGGCATTTCTGTGCTGACCTTCCTGCTCAGTATTCCGCTGTACACGGGTTTTGATACGTCGACTGCTGCCATGCAGTTCGTCGAGAAACAGCCGTGGATTGGCACGTTCAATATCAACTACCACCTCGGCGTCGATGGCATTTCGATGCCGCTGATT
>CAZQXF010000141.1:0-7019 GCA_964596975.1 uncultured Thiotrichales bacterium
GGTAATGCAGATACTGGTTCGGATACTGACGACGCGCCGTGGTGATCATGCCGGGGCCACCCACGAAACCATCGACCAGGAATGCCACTTTGTCAGCGTCCGGACCAAAGGTTTCAAGGATGAAATCTGCGCGTGCACACATTTCGTGGTAGTCGTCAGCGGTGATATTGGCGGAGAAGAGCTTGGCTTCGCCAGTCTCGTCCTGGGCGCGCTTCATGGCATCGGCCACCAGCGGCATGACCTGCTTCACGGGAGCGAATACCTGGTTGCCCTGGGGCTCGTCGTTCTTGATGAAGTCGCCGCCCAGCCAGAATTGGTAAGCCGCCTCGGCGAAGGGCTCGGGGCGCAGGCCCAGCTTCGGCTTGATGATGGTGCCGGCGATGTAGCCACCGTCCTTGATCGGACGACCGAGGATGCGCCACAGGTCGGAAATGTCTTTGGCCGGGCCGTCGAACAGCTGGATGGCACGCTCTGGCATGTAGAAATCGATCATTTTGGCGTGCTTGATGTCGCCCATGCCCTGGTTGTTGCCGATGACCAGTGTCAGAAAGGAGACCAGCATCATGCGCCCGTCAGTCACGTTGCGATCGAACAGCTCGATCGGGTACGCGATGCGCATGTCTTCGGTGGCTTCGTCGATGTGGTAGACCAGTGCGTCGACACCCTTGGTGAAGTCGTCGGTGGTCGAAACCTCGACATTGGTGCCTGTGGAGGATTCGGCGGCGAAGTGCGCTGCTGCTTCCAGGTAGCCGTGGCCCGGCTGGGGCGCCATCTTGTAGGCGACGAGGATGTGCTTGCCACCCGCGATCAGATCTTCTTCTTTCAGACTCAAGTCTGAGTAACGACCGGATTGATCCATTTTGATCTCCTTACATACGTTAGAAATTTGGGGCGCCTGAAACCCTGATTCCAGACTGCGGACGTACTATAGGTGGCAGTATCCATAATTGAAATTCAATATTAGTGATTGTTATGATAAGTAATAACTTATGGTTTGATCATGTTGAACATTACGCTCCGGCAGCTACAGGTTTTCTCATCGGTGGCGCGCCATCTCAGTTACACCGCTGCGGCGAAGGAATTGCATCTGTCGCAGCCGGGTGTTTCGATGCAGGTACGCCAGCTTGAAGAAACCATTGGCTTGCCGTTGTTCGAGAAACTGGGTAAACGCACCTATCTCACGGACGCAGGGCGGCAGATGCGCGAGTACGCACGCAGCATGGCCGAGCTGGTCGATGAAGCCGAAGCTGTCTTCGAGGCGATGAAGGGAAATGAGCGGGGGCGGCTGTCGATCTCCGTGGCGACCACGGCCAGCCACTTCGCGACCCGGCTGCTGGCCGAGTTTTCCAAGCGGCATGAAGGCATCACCCTCAGCCTGGACATCACCAACCGTGAAATGCTGCAACGTCAGTTGGTCGCGAACGAGCCTGATCTCGTCATCATGGGAAAGCCCCCCGAAGGATTGGATGTCGAAGCGGAGGCATTCATGCATAACCCCTTGGTGATGATCGCTCCAGTCGATCATCCACTGGTGGGAAAGAAGGGGATTACGTTAAGTCGTTTTGCCGAAGAGACCTTTGTCGTCCGCGAGCCGGGATCGGGTACCCGCAGCGCGACACAGCGGGTGTTCGATGCTCGCGGCGTTGTTTTCAACAAGGCCATTGAGATGACGCGAAATGATGCCATCAAGCAGGCGGTGGAGGCGGGGCTCGGCTTGGGGGTGGTGTCAATTCATACCGTTGAGCTGGAGCTTGACGCGCGGCGGCTGGTGGTACTCGACGTGATCGACTTCCCGATCATGCGTAACTGGTATCTTGTCAAGCGGCGTGGCAAACGCTTGTCACCGGCCGCCGAAGCCTTCAGGGAGTTCGTGCTGGATAGGGCAGAGCGCTTTGTGCGTTCATCGGAACTGTGAGCTTGGTAATTGGCCGGCAACCTTTATTGCCAGGTTAAGGATGACGTGGCTGTTGCGCCGAGAATGTGCCGACCGCGGCCTGGGCGTCGATCCCGTTGCAGTATCGGCGGCAGAATTCGCGATAGCTGCTGTTGCCTTTCAGTTGCTGCATACAGTCGGGATGTGCCAGTTGTATCCGCAGCAGCGACTGAAACGGTGTTTCCCCGTCGAGTGCATGGCCGATACTGACATCGCGGACGCCCGGGATTTTCAGCAAGTCATTGCGGTAGCGGTCCAGCAGGCAATGGCTTTGCTGAGGATCACGGCTAGGGCGGAGCATCACGATGTGCTCGACGGGCTCCCACGGTGCGCACTGGGCCAGCACTTCAGCCGCGCGACCTGCGCTGCCCCATAGTCGCACGCAGCGCAGAACCTCATCGCCAATGGCATCTTTGACCCCTTTTTTCAGGTCGGTGAAGGAGCCCCGGGGCGCTTCCTTGCTTTGCTGACGCATGACGTTGGCAGCAATATCTGCGAGTGCGGTGTAGTAGTTGATCTTGGCAACGCCCAGCGCCGTCAATTTGCGATACTGCTCTTCGTTGAGGCCACTGCCACCGTGGATTTCCAGCGGCACGCCAACGGTCTGATGGATCTGGCGCAGACGGGTAAAGTCGAGCTTTGCACGTCCCTTGAGCCGGCCCTGTACCGTACCAATGGAAACCGCCAGGCAATCTACTTCGGTGCGTTCGACGTAGACTTTTGCTTCGGAAGGAATGGTGAGTGTCGGTTCCCCCGGGTGAAATGCTGCGCCTTCGCCCTCACGCCCGGCGACGTATCCCAGCTCCCCGACTACCGGAATACCACAGCCATGCGCCATCTCCACTACCTGTCGCGTGGCTTCGATATTATCCGGCAGGTCGAGGTCTGAGGCGTCGAACATGACACTGTTGCAGCCAAGGCGAATGGCCCGCACTGCCGCGTCGAGACTGCGGCCATGGTCGAGTTGGATGGCTACCGGCACCGAGGCCCGCCTGGCTGCGGCCTCCACCGCCGGCAGCATCAGTTCAAAGTCGTAGTGCGCAAAATGCGGCTCCGCGACGCTGAGAATCACGCCGGCGCGACCTTGTTCGGCGGCGTCAATCACCGCTTCGAGAAAGTCCAGGCTGACGAGATCGAAAGCGCCGACGGCATAGTTGTTCTCATGCGCGTGGCGCAGCATGTCGCGCATATCTACCAGTGCCATGATAAACCTCGTGGTGTTGTATTCATGACTGCTGCTTGAGCTTTTGCGCCAGTGCCTCGGCCATGCGGTCGAGCACCTTGGCGCGTATGCTGCTGGCCATGTAGTGATAGTAATTGAGCGTGCAGCGGATGGGCTTGTGCAAGCTGTCGCGGTGGGCGTCCTGAAAATCGACCCAAGCCAGGATCGGCAGGTCATATTGTCGTTCATTGACGACCACCCAGCTGTCCTCGTCGAGAATCAGCACCATTTGTGGCAGCCCTGGTATGTTGAGCCGTGTCTGGCCGCCGAAGCGCAGCCGCGAACGCCGCCAAAGGTTGTACACGCTCGCCTCGATTTCGGCGGGACGCGAAGCCATCACAGGCATGTCAGTGATGCGCGTCGTCATCCCAGGCCTTATCCCGTGAGGCTGGCGAACAGCAGTGGCAGTTGCTCGGGCAAGCGGTCCACATGCTCGATGATGGTGTAGTTGTTTTCACCAAAGATGCGCTTGACGTAGGCATCGGCGTTGGCGTCGAGGGTCAGGCAGTAGGTCAGCACGCCGGTGCTGTACAGCTCTTCGACCGCCTTCTTGGTGTCGTTGCGCAGATGCTGCGGGTCCTGCTCGTCGATATCCGCCGGTTCGCCGTCGGTGACCAGCAGAATCAGTTTGCGCCGTTCCTGCTGTTTGTGCAGATGATGGCCGGCATGGCGCAGCGCCGCCCCCATGCGGGTGGAAAGGCCGCCGCGCATGCCCGCCAGGCGCGCTTTTGCCTCGTCGTCGAAATGCTGGTTGAAATCCTTGAAACGGTAATACTGCACATCGTGGCGGCCATCGGAAGCGAAGCCGTGTACGGCGAATGGATCGCCGATGCCTTCCATGGCCACCGACACCAGGGTGGCGGCTTCACGGGTCAGTTCGAGCACCGTCTTGTCCGAATTGCCGATTTTTTCGTTGGTGGATTCGGACAGATCCAGTAGCAACACCACCGCGAGATCGCGTGTTTTCAGCACGTTGCGCATGGTGATGCGCGGGCTGGGTTGTTCGCCCATGCGGATGGCGATCATCGCATCGACGGCGGCGTTGATGTCGATTTCATCACCGTCTTCCAGCCCGCGTTCGCGCTGTACGCCCGCCGGCGCCAGCAGGTCGATGATCTGGCGGATGCGGTGCGCAATCGGCTTGTGCAGGGTGAGGATGTTGTCGATGTCTTCCGGGTCGCCCTTTGGCTGGCGACGCTCGTAAACGGTGGCCCAGTCAGGGCGATGGAGCTGAATCTGGTAATCCCATTCCTGGTAGTGATAGGGCTCGGATACCGGCTCCTTGCCCCACATCTGGTTGAAACTGATGGTTTTGTCGGTGAGATCGTCTTCGTAGGGACGCATCTCGGTCGAGCACACCCAGATTTCCTGTGCATCATCGCCGGCCAGTTCGCAATCGACTTCGTTAGCCATTTCGATGACGCTGACGTTCTTGCGAACCTGGCGCTGGCTGGCGGCCATGTAGTCGATACTTTTGTTCCAGTCGATCTCCTCGAAATGCCAGATGATGCGGTTGTCATCGCGGTAGGGAATGCGATAGCGCTCCAAAATGCGCAGGCTCGGCATGGCCTTGCGGCCGGTGAACAGATTGAACAGCTCGACGCCCATCATCCATGAAAAATGATTGTCGTCTTGTTTTTCTTCGATGTCGGCATGGAAACGCGCGACAAAATCATCGATGGCTTCATCGCCGCTCTTGACGCTGCTGTCGAGCAGTTGCAGGGCTAGTTTTTCGAGCACCGGCACGGTGGGATGTTCGACCGGTTCGTCATAGTCGACTTCCATCAGAGAAATCCACAACCGTTTCAGGCCTGGAAAGGCTTGCGCCGCCTTGTATTCGACGCGGGCATCTTCGAGCAGGCCGATGAAGAACATCTGTGCCGGGCTCAGCTGCTCGCCGGATATCGACGCCGTGGTGTACATCAGATGTGCCGCCATATGTGCTGCGGTGGCGCGGTAGAGTTCCAGCCCGGGAATGTCGCCGATGTCGTCCACTGCATCGGGCATGTGCAGAATGCGGTCTTCCACATAGGGGCGGAAATCCGTGTAATCGGCGCCGGTCGGGCGCAGAAAGAAGTCGCGGCCCCACAGTGCGCGCAGGTAGAAATTCAGCTTGCGCTGGACACGCACGAACAAGACGCCGCGACGCTCCTTCTCCAGCATGGCGCGGCTGTCTTGTGATTCGAGATTGAAGTACGAGGTCAGGTTGTTGAAATCGCGGCGATAGGCCTGAGCACCAAAATTGGCCCAGCGGCGCAGACCGGAGAGTGTCAGCTTCGACAACAGTTCGTCGATATGCGACAGCATTGGCCGCAGGCCGCGCGCGGCGGTGGATGCCAACTGGTGGATCAGGGTCAGATAACCGCGCACCAGTTGGCCATCACCGAGATAACGCGCTGCCGATGGCAGGCTGGAAAACAGCAGGGTAATGACTTCACCCGAAGTCATCGACGAGACTTTCATTGCCGCACTGATGACATCGGGGATGATGTCTTCGCCGCATTCCTTGGCGACCAGCGGCATTTCCTGAATATAGGTGATGACCAGATCAGAACCACGTCCCAGGCGAGCCAGCGCCTTGGCGCCTTCCAGATAATCCTCCAGCCCGGCAGGCGACATGATGCGCGCAGCTTCGTGGAAGGTGCCTTCCAGCACATCCTTTATTTCTGGTGCGACTTCCTGTAACAGTTCAGCGTAATCTTCGAGTTTGACAGATGACATGACGGTACACCCTCAGTAGGGCACCCCTAATAATTGGATTTCGATGGATGCCAGTAAGACGAATGGTGATGTTTCATCAAATGACCCAATGAGCAATGATTAGAGGAGCCCAGTAATTTTCACCTGCTGAATCAACAGGCCATCGCGAGCCGGTCGTTGCGAGACAAGCGGCTCTGCCGATGCGCCCGGGTGCGTGTCCCAGGCGCCGGGCCGGGCCTACTATCCCAGGAAGGTCTGCACTGCTGCATTCAGGGTGTCGCGCATATCCGGATCGTCTGTCAACGGGGTCACCATGGTCATGCTGCACGCGGCTTCAGGCTTGACCCCCTTGCTGATCAACTGCCCTGCATAGACCAGCAGACGGGTAGAGATGCCTTCGTCCAGGCCGTGCCCCTTCAGGTTGCGCGCACGATGCGCAATCTGCACCAGCTTCTCGGCCGTTTCCTTGTCAACACCGGACTCCTTGGTGACGATGGAGGTCTCCAGTTCGGCTTCGGGATAGTCGAAGTCGAGGCCACCGAAACGCTGCTTGGTGGACTGCTTCAGATCCTTCATCAGGCTCTGGTAGCCCGGGTTGTAGGAAATGACCAACTGGAAATCTTCATGCGCTTCCACCAGCTCGCCTTTCTTGTCCAGTGGCAGCACACGGCGGTGGTCGGTCAGCGGGTGAATGACGACGGTGGTGTCCTGACGTGCTTCGACCACCTCGTCGAGGTAGCAGATCGCGCCGATACGCGCGGCGGTGGTCAGCGGGCCGTCTTGCCATTTGGTGCCGTCCTTGTCGAGCAGAAACCGGCCAACCAGGTCTGAGGCGGTCATGTCTTCATTACAGGCCACGGTGATCAGTGGCTTGCCGAGCTTCCAGGCGATGTATTCAACGAAGCGCGATTTGCCACAACCGGTCGGACCCTTCAGCATCATCGGCATGCGCGCATTGTAGGCGGCTTCGTACAGCTCGATCTCGTCGCCGACCGGCTCGTAGTAGGGTTCGTCCTTAATGATGTACTGCTTCGGATCTACTGTTGTGTCAGACATAATCGCACCCGTTGTATTGTTGAAGTGTAACTACTCAGCTCACCACTGAAACACGCCATCTCTGCGTTGGGAAATGGTCATTTACACCTGTAAACTCACATTTCCCGC
>CAZQXF010000142.1:0-7009 GCA_964596975.1 uncultured Thiotrichales bacterium
TTGCTGAAAGAGTGGATCATCGGTCGGCCATCCTTGAAACAATGCGGGAATAATAGCACCAGATAACGCTTATTCGGATGGTGCCTGACTGGACAGTTGCTGATGATCCTCGGGTGCGTTCAGATTGGCGAAAGCTTCGGCGCAATCGCTGAAATCCACCTCGACCACGTGATGCTGCCGATACCAAAGGGCAATCTTTCGCTCGCCGGCGCCGAGGTAGGCCTCCAGGCTGGGGAGCAGATGACGCCCCAGCAGTACATGCACGGGTTGCAGCCGTGCGCCATCATGGGCCACGGCAATATCGGCGTTGGCGTCGTTTCGTGCCTGTGCGAGCCGGCTCACCAGGTCAGCCGGCAGGCGCGGTGCATCACAGGGCACCACCACCAGCCAGTCGCTGGGGCACTGCTTCAGCAGCGCCGCAAATCCCGCCAATGGCCCCGCAAAACCGCTGTGATCGTCGCTGACAACGGGGAACCCGTAGCGGGCATAGCGTTCCTGATTGCGATTTGCGCTGATGAGAATATTGCTTACCTGTGGCTCTAGCAGTGCCAGCACATGCTCGATCAGCGGGCGGCCTTCAAACAGGATCAGGCCCTTGTCCACGCCGCCCATGCGCCGACCCTGGCCACCAGCAAGAATGGCACCGGTGATGTCTGCGGTTCCGGCATGTAAGGGCTTGTTCATCATCCGCGCTCAGAAAGAATAACGAGCAACCGAGAATAGGGCGACACCCCTCCCCATGTCCACTGTACGCGCGACATCAATCGCCACACCACCCCACTCGTAGGGGCGATTTCAATCGCCATACCACCCCACCAAAAATACTCCCCCTATTTCACCAACCACCGCAGCAACAAAAAAACGCCCCCAATCACCCCCAACCACAAAACCGGCGTGAGCGCGGATTGAAATGACACAACCCCCTCGGCGAGATGCTGGTGCGCTGCAAGGCTTTCATGTGCCAGCACATCACCAACCGGGAATGCGGAAATTATCGTGAATCCTATTTTTTTCATCATGTCGCTCTCATCGTTCAGATTGATAATGGCTAGACGGTGGTCTGTTTTCCAGATGTCGATATCTCGACCGCCTTAACTTCATGGATATCTTCTGCTTACAACGTTGCAGCTCTAAACTGCCTTGACGCTGATCAGCTCCTCGCCATCGGGATCGGTGATATGTACCGCGCAGGCGATGCACGGATCAAAACTGTGAATTGTTCGCAGAATCTCTATGGGTTGCTTCGGATCATGCAGCGTGTGGTTATCGGCCAGCGCGGCTTCATAGGCCCCCGGCTGGCCTGTCGCATCACGCGGGCCGGCGTTCCATGTGCTCGGTACGACTGCCTGGTAATTCTCGATTTTCTCGTTGTTGATGACGATCCAGTGCGCCAATGCGCCGCGCGGTGCTTCCATGAAACCAACGCCTTGCGCTTTGCTTGGCCATGATGATGGCTCCCACAGCACCTCATTGAAGGTACGCGTGTTACCGGCCTTGATATTCGCGATGAGGTCGTCGAACCAGCCCTGCATTGCATCGGCGATAATCTTGGTTTCTAGTGTGCGCGCTGCGGTTCTGCCCAGCGTTGAAAAAAGTGCGTCGACAGGGACATCGAGTTTTTTCAGGGTCATGCCGACCAATTCCCTGGTCTGCTCGTGACCGGAGGCGTATAGCATCAATACCCGAGCGAGCGGCCCAACCTCCATGGCATGTCCTCTCCAGCGAGGTGATTTCATCCAGGAATAAGGCTCTTCGACCTTCAGTTGTTCGTAAGGGGGTTCGGGGCCGGTGTAATCCAGGGTGGTTTCGCCGGCATAGGGATGCAGCCCGGCATTTTTTCCTGCCTCGTACTCGTACCATGAGTGCGATACATATTCCTGAATTTCGTCAGCCGCGTTCATGTCGATATCGTGGATCGTACCAAGATCGCGGTTGAGAATTGCGCCACCGGGAATCATGAAGCCGGACGGGTCTTGCATGCCGTTCGCGGGAAAATCACCGTAAGTCAGAAAATTCCCCAGGCCCTCCCCACGGCTCGCCCAATCCTTGTAGAAGCCCGCAATGGCCAAGGTGTCCGGCAAATAGACTTGCTCGACGAAAGTCTGCATCTGCGTAATGATGTCCTGAACCTGAGCCAGTCTTTTCGCATTGATTGCCGAATCAGAATTGAGGTCGATGGCGCAGGGTACGCCGCCGACGACGAAATTCGGGTGCGGATTCTTGCCGCCAAAAATGGTATGCAGGCGTGCCACGTCGCGTTGCCAGCTCAAGGCCTCGAGATAGTGTGATACCGCCATCAGATTTGCTTCGGGTGGCAGCTTGTAGGCTGGATGTCCCCAATAGGCGTTGGCAAAAATGCCAAGCTGGCCACCGTCGACAAAGCCCTTCAGTTTTTTCTTCATGTCGGCGAAATAGCCGGGCGATGATTTTGGCCAGCTGCTCAACGACTGCGCCAACTCGGCAGTTGCTTTGGGGTCGGCATCCAGTGCCGAGACCACATCCACCCAGTCGAGTGCGTGAAGGTGATAGAAATGCATGACATGGTCATGAATATGCTGTGCCCCATTCATCAAGTTGCGAATAAGCACCGCATTGTCGGGAATTTTATAATCCAGCGCATTTTCAACGGCGCGTATCGATGCCAAGCCGTGAACCAGGGTGCAGACACCGCAGATACGTTGGGCAAATGCCCAGGCATCGCGCGGATCGCGGCCCTGCAAAATAATCTCGATACCGCGCACCATGGTGCCTGATGACCAGGCGCTCTCGATCCGGTCGCCGTTCATCTGAGCCTCGATGCGCAGATGTCCTTCGATGCGGGTGATCGGGTCCACTACGACGCGTTTACTCATGGTCATCTCCCGCGGCTGAATTTGGCGTGTTCAGAAATTCTTCGGCGATACGATACTGCGCTTCGGCTTCAGTGTTTTCGCTGCCGTCGTCAGCGGCGAGAATGGCGCAGTCCCTTGCCATGCGGCAGCTCATCACTGCCTGCCAGGGTGGATCCGGTGCTTTGCATTTTCCCGGCGGCGCAACGACAGCGGTTGCCGCGCGCGCGACAAAATGTGCAGCCTGATCTTCCCAGTTGCAGTCGGCGCCGCAGCGCGTGCGGCTCTCGACCACCGCCATCCTGCCGAGCTTGTAAGCTTCTGCCAGTTCATCATCGCTGACGTCCGCTTTTTCCGCTGTCTCGATAATCCGTTGCACACGCTCGTCAGTAGTCAGTGGTAATACATTTTTTACCAAGCGTGTGCCCAGCAGCCGCTGCTGCACAGGGTCGAGCGCATGAATTGCCTGGCGCAGAACCTTGTCGTTATCGATCTTGCTCATGGTTGTTCGCCTTCGTCGGATGATGGGTGCTCGACCAGATGGCCTGCCAGCATTTCTGTTATCCCTACCACCGGGATCTCCATTTCGTTCTCCTCGATGCCTTCTTCGAGCTGAATCCGGCAGTTGGCGCAAGCGGTCACCAGTGTTTCGACTTCGAGCGATTCCAGTTGGGCCTTTTTCCGTTTGAATGCTTTCAGACGGATCTCGTCTGCCGCCTCGTTGGCGCTGACACCACCGCCGGCCCCGCAACACCAGTTCATGGTGCCGTGGTCCTCCATTTCGACAAAATTATTGCTTACCATGTTGAGCAGGTTTCGGGGCGGATCGACAACGCCACCGCGCCGGACCAGTTGGCAGGGGTCGTGGAAGGTGATGCGGTCATTTTCCATCCCGCTGGTCTGCAACAGCCCTTGCTCGCGTAAGTCGTCCAGGACTTCGAGAATGTGTCTCACCTTGAAAAGAAAAGGCCGCCCAATCAGATTCGGGCCTTCCCAGCGCAACGCGGTATAGGCATGGCCGCATTCGGGCGTGATGACGGTTTTTACCTGGAGCTTTTCCGCTGCGGCGACGATGCGCCCAACCAGCTCCGCCGCAATATCCGACACGCCGATCTGGATGCCCGAGTTGGTGGCTTCGAATGCCTCGGTCGAGATTGTCCAGCGTTTACCCGCCTCGTGGAAAATCCGCGTGATGGCTTCGAGATATTCCGGGTAATTGACCACTTCCATGGATGACAGCACCACCATATACTCCGCGCCTTCCTCATCGAAAGGCACATCCAGTCCGGTGCTGATTTTTACATGCCGCGCCTGGGCTTCCAGCGTTGCGAGTTTGACGCCCATCGGACTGCCGAGCTTGACTGCGCGGGTGGTCGCACCAATCAATCCTTGCGGTGCGTTGCCCGATGCGGCCATCCCCTCACGCATGCGCCGGATCATGTAGGTAATGTCGTTACCAACCGGGCAGACCATGCTGCAACGCCCGCACAGGGTGCAGCTGTCGTAAACGAGAGGCTGCCACTGTTCGAGTTCTTCGTCGCTAATCGGCGGCGCCAGTCCCAGCCACTTCTTGATCCGCCCAGCGAAGGTGAATTCACGCTCCCAAAGGCGACGCATGGGTTCCAGTTTATGAATCGGTGTGTATTTTGGCTCGCCAGTTTCGGTATAGAACAGGCAGGCCTCGGCGCACATGCCACAGTGGACGCAGCTGCTAAAGAAGGCAGCGACTGGCCCGTCGATCTGTTCACGCAAGATATTGACGCCTTTTTCGAGAGATGGCTGAGTCATTGTTGCACTCCTTTTTCGCCAGCGATGGCACCGTTGTAATAGCGGGCGATAAACAGCGTGAAGCTATGCATGAGCTTGGTAAACGGAAAAATTACCAGTAGCAGCGCGACCGAAAGAATATGGATTCCCAGCATCCATGAATAAGGCAGCAGCAAATGGTGGTAGCTTAGATAACCTGTGAGCAACGGCATAAAGGTGACGGCCCAGCTCAAATAGTCCTCGCCGGTGGACAGAAAACGAAGTAAGCGGTTGGACACCCGGCGCCAGAGCAAGCCCAACATGGAGACAAGTGCGACGACAGTAAAAAAGTCCACCACGGGTGTTGGCAATCCCGGCCAGCCGATATGAAAAACGGATTGAAATAGTTTGATGTGTGGTGTCAGCAAAAAGATAACCACAAATAGGCCGATATGGAACAGGTAACCCAATACAATCGTCGGCAGCGAGCGACGGAAGGTGTTGGCGTCGGCGGGCAGGAAACGCGTTGCAATCGTCCGCATCCCCGCCGTGCTGCCGCTACCACGCAATTCAGCGAGATTCTTTGTACGCCCCAGCATCAATATTTCGATTAGCCGTAACACCACGCCAGCGATAAAGAACAGGGCAGCAAATGAAATGCCGGGGCCACGCATCCATAGCAGAAATTCCGCGCCACTCATGATGAGCCTCCTTTATCGAGATCATCGACGCTGACTTTTTCGTGTGCCGAGCGTGCCTTGTCGCGCTCACTGCGCCCCAGCAGCCCCGACGCAAGCCCGGCGGCAGCGCCGATTGCGACGCCATAGCCAAGCGCCGCGCTGAAATGGCCCGTGGGCATCGACAGCGTGCGATAAAATCCGCCCATGTCCCAGAAATCGGGTTCCGAACAGCCCAGGCAAGGGTGCCCTGATTCAATGGGGAAGCTCGTGCCATTGTTCCATTTCGTGGTTGCACAGGCGTTGTAGGTTACCGGCCCTTTGCAGCCCAGTTTGTACAGGCACCATCCTTTGCGCGCCCCCTCGTCGTCGAAGGTTTCGGCGAACAGGCCCCGGTCATAAAAAGATCGGCGGTAGCAGCCGTCATTAATGTTCTGGCCGTAAAAAGCCATGGGCCGACCAATCGAATCGAGTTCGGGCAGCGTACCAAAGGTCAGAAAATGGGTGAGAACCCCGGTGATAACGACAGGAATCGGTGGGCAGCCCGGCACATTGACAATGGGTTTGTCGGTAATGGTTTCACTCACTGAGACCGCGCCTGTCGGATTGGGGGCGGCGTGCGGCAAGCCACCATAGGCTGCGCAGGTGCCGATCGCGATAATGCCGGCCGCACCCTCTGCGGTTTCGCGCAGCATATCCAGATTGCTCACGCCCGCAATGGTGGAATAGCCGGGATTGCCTAGCGGTATCGAGCCATCGACGATCAGTAGATATTGGCCATGATTGTCGCGCATGGCGGCTTCGCGTGCTGCCTCTGCGGCAGTGCCGGATGCGGCCTGCAAGGTGTGATGATAATCGAGCGAGATGTGGTCGAAGATCAGGCTTTCGATGGTGGTGGCATGTGATCGGGTCAGCGACTCGGTGCAACCCGTGTATTCCTGAAACGAGAGCCAGATCACCGAAGGCCGGCGTGCCTTTTCCAGCGCACTCGCGACCAGTGGAATCATCGCTGGCGGTAGGGCCATCAGCGATGCTGTCGTGGCACAGAATTTCAGAAAACCGCGTCGTGAAATGCCATGGCTTCGCAGGGCCTCGCCCAGGGTTTCGTCTGCGGGTCGTCTAGATTCAGCTTTGATCGCTGTCATTCCGGGTTTCCTCCTTCGTCGGCTGATCGGCGCTGAGCATTTTGAAGAGCTGTGCCGCGGCTAGCGCAATCTCCTCCTTCTGGGATTTTAGAATCGCGGGCGCGTCGGTAATTTCAATAAAACGCCCCAGAATCTCGTCGCTCTCGTTGTAATGGGTAATGATCCAGACACCGGCATAGGCTGTTTCAACAATCGTGCTATGGCCAAGCACGGTGAGTGTTGCCTTGATTTCTCCTTCGCCGAGTAATTCGAGGATACGTGCCTCTTCACCCGGCGCCATTGGAATTCGCCGCAGGTCGATCACATGTGTTTCACCCGTTTGTGAAAGTTGCTGTAGCGCATGTCGGATTTCATGCAGCAAGGGTCGCACGTTGTGGGTGAGGTCCGCTTCTGCGCTGATCTCGACACGGCTTCGCGTTGCATCGGTAAAGTTCATGATCACCTCAACCCGTCGAATGTTCAGCGTCGAGGTCAGCCATTTCCCCGCTCATCATTTCCCAGCGGCGCAGTAATGCGACTGCCTCATTGACTGCGACAGGCAGCGCAGCCTGAACCATCGGGCTGAGCGTGAGCCCCCAGTCGATCACTTGCGGTTGAATTCCGATCAAAGCCC
>CAZQXF010000143.1:0-7002 GCA_964596975.1 uncultured Thiotrichales bacterium
TAACAGTGTTTATTTCCGACGATGTACAGGGAAGTACAAGTGCCGCGTAAGATAGGATGCCGGTAGCGGCCTGAACAAAACCCCTTGTAGATTCAAAGAACTAGCGAGGGCTCGTCAATCCGGTGAAAAATCCGGGTTAAATCCCACACGCGTGGACGGTTGAGAAAGACGGATTCATACCACTGATGTATTCTTCGAAATCCGTCCAGTCGAGTCATCAACCCGGTTGAAAGTACAAATCCATACCTCCATCGACGATATACCCGCTAGCCAGTGGAATGCCCTCGTCGACGATCGAAATCCTTTCTTGCAACACGAATTTCTAGTCGCGATGGAGCGGCATGATTGCGTCGGCGCGACCTTTGGCTGGCTGCCCCGCCATATCGCCATCTACGACGCTGAGACGCTGGTGGCCGCCATGCCGCTGTATGAAAAGCACAACTCCTATGGCGAATTCGTTTTCGACAATGCCTGGGCCGAGGCCTATCAACGCGCGGGCCTGCGCTATTTTCCCAAGCTGGTCAGCGCCATTCCGTACACGCCGGCAACCGGACAGCGCTTACTTGCAGCAAAGGGACATGAAGATACATGCTGGCCCGTGTTGCTGCAGACGGCACAACATCTCGCAGAATCCATCGATGCCAGCAGCTTTCACTGCCTGTTCCAGACAGCCGGCGAACACCAGTACACATCCCAAAGCCTGATGACTCGCCATGACTGCCAATTTCACTGGTTCAACAGCGGCTACCGCCATTTTGACGACTTTCTGGCGACGCTGACATCGAAGAAGCGCAAGAACATTCGCCAGGAACGGCGCCGCGTGCAACAGCAGAACATCAGCTTTCGCATCCTGGACGGCCACAGCGCTACAACCACCGACTGGGCGAACTTCAGCGTTTTCTATCAGCGCACTTTTGACAATAAATGGGGCATGGCCACCTTCAATCAGGGTTTTTTCGAAGAGGTTGGACGCACCATGCCAGATTCGATCGTGCTGGTATTGGCCGACCGCGATGACGAATGTATCGCGGGTGCATTGATGTATCGAAGTGACTCCACGCTATATGGCAGACACTGGGGCTGCACCACTGAAATCGACCTGCTGCATTTCGAGACCTGTTACTACCAGGGAATCGACTACTGCATTCGTGAGGGACTGGATCGCTTCGAACCAGGTGCGCAGGGTGAACACAAGGTTGCCCGCGGCTTCGTGCCCGTAGTGACACGATCCAGCCATTTTCTGCGTGACGACCTCTACCGCGACGCGATAGAACAATTCTGTGCCCGCGAGCGCGATGCCATCGATCGTTATATCGCCGACATCTGCAATGCCCTCCCCTACAAGAAAGCGACCTGCCCATGAAACCCTACGCAGAATCCTGCGACCAGAACCGCGAACCAATATTCAGTGTACTGGCGCCAGCCCTTGAGCATCATCAACGTCTGCTGGAAATCGGCAGTGGCACTGGCCAGCATGCCGTCTGGTTCGGCAGCAAGCTTCCCTGGCTGACATGGCAGACCAGTGACCGGCTCGAGAACCATCCCGGAATCCTGCAATGGCTGGAGGAAGCCGCATTGACCAATGTCCTGCCACCCATCGAACTGGATACGCGCATGAGCCCGTGGCCAGCGATAACTGCGGATTGCGTCTTTTCCGCCAACACCGCCCACATCATGGATGACGAAGGCGTCGCCGGCATGTTCCGTGGCGTTGGCGAGCTATTACCAGGCGGTGGGCTGTTCCTGCTCTATGGCCCTTTCAACTACAACGGCCGCTACACCTCCGACAGCAACGAACGCTTCGATCAATGGCTGCATCAACGTGACCCCCGCAGCGGGATCAAGCATTTCGAGGATCTCGATGCCCTGGCAACAGCAGCCGGGATGACCCTGGCTGACGACCATGAGATGCCAGCGAACAACCGGATTCTGTGCTGGCGCAAAAGCAGCTGAATCACCAGGAATCTGTTAAGGTGCGGTTTTTTGAGACGCACTTACCAAGAGGAACCCCATCATGCACGCTGAAAAGAACAAGGTTGTCGCGATCGATTACACCCTTAAAGATGCCAACGGCAACCTGATCGACGAGTCGAAAGATGGGGAATTCGCCTATCTGCACGGCGCCAGCAATATCATTCCCGGGCTGGAACAGGCACTGGAAGGCAAGCAGGCCGGTGATGCCGTTCAAGTCACCATCCAGCCAGAGGACGCCTATGGCGATATCGACCCGGCAAAAATCCAGCAAGCGCCCCGTAACATGTTTCCTGACGATGTCGAGATCCAGCCGGGCATGCAGTTCCATGCCCAGACGCCAGACGGCCAGGACGTCATGGTCACTGTCACCAGCGTCGAAGAGGATCACGTCGTGATCGACGGCAACCACCCGCTCGCGGGCGTCACGCTCAACTTCGATGTAACCGTCAAGGACGTCAGGGATGCTTCAGCAGAGGAGCTCGAGCATCGCCACGTCCACGGCCCCGGCGGCCATCAGCACGGCTAGATGACACCCCAGCTTGCGCGGTGTGACCTCACGCCGTGCAGGCTTGATCCATCGACCAGAAGTTGCCCGTCAACAACAACAGCGACAGCAGGTTGATACTGTCTTCGTAGTAGCCTTCACGGCGCTGAACGATCACGTCATACAGGTCATTCAGGCGCTGTTGATAGCGCGGCTCCGACGTCAGCGCAACGGCGAATGGCGCGGCAAAAAAGGTGGTGAAGTAGTTCCCGGTCACCGCGCCATCGAGCCTGTAACCCGCGCCCATCTGCTTCACACCGCTGGCGGTTACCTTATCGGCAAACACTGCCATCTTGCGTAACAGTGCCAGTGACTGGCCACCATGCAGCAGGCCATCCATGCCAAGACGCAACGGCAGCCGGCCAGCATTGTAGTGATAATCACCATCGTGGGGCCCCTCAAGAAAACCTGCAACTGCAGGCCGAAATGCCATTACGCCATTTTCATTGGGCTCATAGGCCAGAAAATCCGGCAGCAATCCCGTCTCGGGCGCATGTACTGATTGCATGTAAGCCACGGTACCGAGCACCGACGTCAGCACCCGAGTCCAGTCCTCCTCTGGCATGGCCGCGGCGAAAGCACGAAAACTCGCCGGCATGAAGTCGGAGCTGCGTGGGGTGAACTGATTGTAGCGCCCGCCATAGGGATCAACCCAATCGCCCAACAGCGGAAGGTGACTGTCCGGACCGATCGATGACTCAAAAAGCGCCGCGATCGATACTTCGGCCTCATGCCTGTAGTCAACATCGCCATCGCTACCCCACTGCTTGTCCGCCATCAGCAACGCTAACGCGATATCGGCGTCACCATCGAAAGCGGCGGCATCACCGTTGCTGCTCTCGGGGATCTGCCAGGCCGTCATGCGCGCATCGATACTACTCGGATGCAATCGTGCAAAACGCCACAAGCCATCGAAATACTCTTGGGCCAACGGATCTTTTCCAGCCATCAGCACAGTGATCAGCATGCCGTAGCCAATGCCCTCCGATACCGTCCTGTCAGGTTGCTCCGCGCTAAATGCAACACGATACAGCGGCGGCCAGCTATTTCCGACATCGACCTTGACGAGATGATCCTGCTTCCAGTCGATATAAGCGGCAACCACATCTGAATCCAGTTGGTCACGCCCGCGATGATCTGGCAGGATCGTTCCCGCTACGTGGCGAACATGCTGGGGAAATGGGCAGACGGGGCCGAATGAGTGGCTGATGCTACGGGAACTGACCACGGGGGTATCGAGCAACGCGACATCGATCGTCGCAGGAGTCGCCGCATCATTGCTAGGTTGCCCCATCGAGAGGGTCGTTTCAGGTGCCTGATTGCAACCTAACAAACTGACTGCAATCAGGCACTGGGCAACGACGAGCCCGAGAATTGAAAATGGACGGCTGACGCCGTCCTGAGTCTTGGAACAAGCCATTTTGTCACATTTATTATTGTTATTTTTCTACCGGCAACTCTGTGGTTGCCTGTATCAGTGCTCTGACGAACCGGGAAACTGACCGGCCGCCTGTTGGCTCTTTGCTTCAAGCGCAGGCTGATTACAGCTTATTCTTTCTCATGCGACAAGCCGACGACAAGAAAACCCCGGCTGAGTTCCGGAGGTCGACAGGATTGGGGTGAATTCGCCCCCAGTTTTGACTCCGGTACGATATACCGGGCAATAAAAAAGGCAGCCGTAGCTGCCTTTTTTCGATCCACATGTGGGACGCTGGATTAACGTTTCGAGAACTGTTTGGCTCGACGCGCCTTTGCCAGTCCAACCTTCTTCCGCTCGACCTTCCGTGCATCACGAGTCAACAGGCCTTCGGACTTGAGGTTACCCCTGAGGGTTTCATCATATTGCAGAAGCGCTCGGGCAATGCCGAGGCGGACAGCACCAGCCTGACCGTTGGGACCGCCACCTTTTACCGTGGCGACGATGTCGAACTTGTCAACGGTTTCAGTAGCTTCCAGCGGCTGCTTGACGATCATGCGCGATGTTTCGCGGCCGAAAAAGTCGTCGAGGGACTTGTTGTTGACGACGATGGAGCCGCTGCCAAGACGGACATACACACGTGCCGAAGATGATTTCCTGCGTCCTGTTCCGTAGTACTGATTCATACTTCTGACCTATATTAGATTTCCAGTGGTTTAGGCTGCTGTGCGCTATGCGCATGCTCGGGACCAGCATAAACCTTGAGTTTCTTGAACATCGCCCTGCCAAGAGCGTTCTTTGGCAACATGCCCTTGACGGCCTTTTCGATCACTCGCTCCGGTGCCTTGTCAATCAGTTTTTCGAAACTGATCGACTTCAGGTTGCCGATATAGCCAGTGTGATGATAGTACATCTTGTCGCTGCGCTTGTTTCCGGTGACCGCAACCTTCTCCGCATTGACGACAACAATATAGTCACCGGTATCAACGTGGGGCGTATAAATCGGCTTGTGCTTGCCACGCAAGCGGTAAGCGATCTCGCTCGCCAACCTGCCCAGCGTCTTGTCAGTCGCATCAACCAGGAACCAGTCCCGTTTGACCTCAGCAGGTTTAGCACTCATCGTTTTCATTCCAACCATCTCCGTACATAGAAGGCTATCTGGTGTTCAACAGCGCATGGCGTATCGACATTTGCTGCTGAACGAAAGGCGCGAAACTATAGCGAATCCGGAACCGGCACGCAAGGCTTTGAAGGGTCTTGTCGGCAACAAACTTGGGCTGTGATTTCTCCAGGGCAAAAAAAAGCGCGGTCGCCGGGGAGGCGCCGCGCCAATCTACCACCAAAGGAGGATGGAGGATCCATGAATGACTAAGCCACCACACTTAATCATTATGTTAGTAGTTTCTAATATTAGCGGATTGCTGTCAACAGTTTTTTTCACTTCATCGCGTGCTGTCAGTATCGGACAAATCCAGCTACCGATGTCAGCCCTTTAGGAGGGTACCGACCCCAGCATCGGTCAGCAGTTCGAGCAACACCGCATGCTGCACGCGACCATCGATAATATGCGCTTTGCCAACACCTGACTTGATCGCATCCAGCGCACAGTGGATCTTCGGCAGCATACCCCCCTGGATGGTGCCATCGGCAATCAGCGCATCCACCTCGGCCGCGCCCAGGCCCGTCAGCAGCTGGCCGTCGCCATCGAGAACACCCGGCGTGTTGGTCAACAGAATGAGCTTTTCAGCGCCAAGCACGCTGGCCACCTTGCCAGCGACAGTATCCGCATTGATGTTGTAGGCCGCACCGTCGTGTTCGGAAAAGCCGACCGGCGCAATGACGGGAATGAAACCACTTGCATCCAGCGTCGCAACAATGCTCGGATCGATCGACTCCACTTCACCAACATGCCCGAGATCGCCTTCATGCTCGTTGAGCGTCAACTTTCGCGCCCGGATCAGGCCACCATCTTTGCCCGTCAGCCCAACCGCCCTGCCGCCATGACGACCGATCAAGCTGACAATATCCTTGTTGACGAGGCCGCCCAGAACCATCTGCACCACATCCATCGTCTCACCATCGGTGACACGCATGCCCTGAATGAAGGTGGACTCTTTGCCGAGTCGCTCCAGCAGCCTGCCGATTTGCGGTCCGCCACCATGTACGACCACGGGATTGATGCCGACCTGCTTGAGCAACACGATATCGCGAGCAAAGCTGCTTTTCAGTTGCTCGTCTGTCATGGCGTTGCCACCGTACTTGATCACAATGGTCTTGCCCGCATAGCGCTGAATATAGGGCAGCGCCTCGGTCAGAACGGAGGCAATGTTTCTGGCGCGATTGTTTTCCATAAGGTCAGTCCACAAAACTCAGTAGTTACGAAGGCGCTTTCTGGGACGCAATCCCGTCGCGCGCGAGCAGCAACAGTACGGCAACACCACCACCGATGGCACCATATAAATGTGCGTTCACGACCACGGGCCCACCCGCCATATCGCTGGTGCCGGGCAGCGAACCCACCAATTGCTCCCAGCTGAGCTTTGCAGCAAACAGCAGTAACAGCAATATCGCAAACCGGGTATCACGTCCAAGCAAGCGGATGCCACCGGCGATAAACAGGCCGTGCAACAGCCCCGACAGGCCGACATACCAGATCAGGTGCGGATCAAACAGATACAGCCCGAGAGTGACAAACAGCGCGCTGATCACAAGCACCCAGAGCCACTCCACAACAGTGAATTCAGTATCGAAGAACCACCACACCATCACCAGCCCGGCCAGATTCAGCCACAAATGACTCCACCCCAGATGAACGAGGTTGCCAGTCAGCAACAGCCACAGCTGACCCTGCTCCACGCCCTCGCGGGAATAGCGCAATGTGGTATCCAGTCCCAGCGCTTGCAAGGCGATGCTGACAAGCGATATCAGCAGGGGTATCCACCACACGGGCGGGATAGGCAATCGGAGCATGGCGCGTTCCTGTTAATATGGATGGGCGGAGTAACTATTCAATAGGTAGAAAAATAGAACCGTAACTGCTCAGATTGCCGCTGAAACGCGTCAGATC
>CAZQXF010000144.1:0-6929 GCA_964596975.1 uncultured Thiotrichales bacterium
AATTGTGGCACGTTGATGCCGGATAAGGAGGAGGAGACCATTTCATCAACCTACCGGGAGCAGTCCGTTAGAATGTTGGTCAAATCCATGAACTCAAGAAAGAGCTCCGAAACTTGAGTTCATAAGTACCGACCGGCAACAAGCAAAGCACTTTCTATTCCCCTACACCCGCCGCAGCATCAGATTCCCGTAGCGATCATTCTCCGCCCGCCATCCTGGTGCAATCCAGGTCGTTGAGACATTCTCCATGATAATGGCGGGACCGGTCAGCATTTGCCCATCAGCCAGGGCTTCGCGCCGATAGACGGGAACGTCGTGTCCGACATCAGCCACGGGCGCGGTTGCAATCGGCGATGCGGCTTCAGCCATGGCCAGCACCGGCAATGTCACTGCTGGCTCGATCACTTCGGCCCGCAGGCGCAGGTTGACCAGTTCGATCGAAACATCCATATCAAAGCCATATTGCGCTTTGTGCAGGGCGTGGAAGCGCTCGGCGAGGGCCTCGCGGTCATCGCTCCATTCGAGTTGCAGGGTGCTGGACTGGCCGACGTAGCGCAGATCGGCCATGCGTTGAAAGCGTAACGCAGCATTCTCCGGAAATTCGCTGACGAGCTGCGCTGCCATCTTTTCGTAGTCATGGCTAACTTCCCCGCTTTCCATCAATGGCTGCAACCGGCTGTGAATGCGTTGCTGCGCCTGAGGTGCAACCACCATGCCAAGCGCCGACAACACGCCACCATGCATCGGCACGATCGCGTGGTCCATGCCCAACAGGTCGGCAAGACTACAGACATGCAAGCCCCCTGCCCCGCCAAAACACATCAGGGCGTAGTCACGGGGGTCGTGTCCTTTCTGTATCGAAATGACGCGTAACGCCTGCGCCATATGCTCATCGGCAATGCGCAGGATACCGCGCGCCATCTCCTCGACAGCCAGCCCGGCTGCTGCCGCGAGCCTGCCAATCGCCGCGGCCGCAGCGGTCACATCCAGCCGCAGTGAACCACCCAATGAGGCCAGGCCGGGCAGGCGTCCCAGCAGCAGATTGGCATCGGTTACCGTTGCCTGGCGCCCACCCTGGCCATAGCAGGCTGGTCCCGGCGAGGCACCGGCAGACTGCGGCCCGACCTGGAGCATACCCCCCTCATCCAGCCACGCTATCGAGCCGCCACCAGCGCCGATGGTGTGCATATCGACCATCGGCACCGCCACGGGCCAGCCGGCAATTTCAGCATCCCCGGAGAGACGAATCTCGCCGTCGATCAAGGCCACATCGGTGGAGGTGCCGCCCATGTCAAAGGTCATCAGGCGCTCATGGCCACTGACCGCGGCCTGATACTTCGCCCCGACCAAGCCACCGGCAGGGCCAGAGAGCAGCAGTTGCACCGCATGCTCCCCCGCGCGCTCAGCCGCAATAGCGCCGCCGTGGCTTTGCATCACCCGCACCGTGGCCGGCTTCAGTTCGGCGCTCAGGCGCGACAGGTAACGCTGCATCAATGGCCCGACATAGGCGTTGAGCCAGGTTGCCATGCCACGTTCATATTCGCGGAATTCGTTCATCACTGCGGAGGAACGTGACACGAACACTCCCTCGGGCATGGCGGCGGCGATCCGCTTTTCCGCGCTGTCATCGACAAACGAGAACAGCAGGTTGATGGCAACCGCCTCGACGCCCGCCTGCTCGACTTGCTCGCGCAGGCGTTGCAAATCGTCATCCGTCAGCGGATCGAGCACTTCACCATCGAAACTGATCCGGCCACCGGTTTCAAAACAAAGCGCGCGCGGTACCGGTGGCTGCCTCGGCTCAGGGGTCAGATTGTAGAGTTCGCGGCGTGCCTGCCGCCCGATCGTCAGCACATCGGCAAAACCCCGGTTGGTGATGTAGGCGGTGCACACGCCCTTGCCCTCGAGTACGGCATTGGTCGCGACGGTCGAACCATGCACGATCAGCAGGTCATCGAGGTCGATGCCCATCTCACGAATGCCCTGCAGAATGGCGCGGTCCGGCGCATCCGGTGTGGACAACACCTTGTGTACCAGCAAGGTATCGCCATCGCTGTAGACGAAGTCGGTAAAGGTGCCGCCGGTGTCGATGCCGAGTCTTTTCATGGCGCCGAATTTACCACGGTTTATCCTCGGGCAGAGATTGTGCGACCATTACCCCTCCCACAGCTTCCCGACCAGATCGCCATGTTCCGATTTCTCCCTGGGATACTCCTTGCGCAAGCCGCCGCCCTGGGCCTGACCTTGTTGTTTCCCAATATCGCAGAGAACTACAACTGGGCCAAGGTCGGCGTACTGCTGCTGGTACTCGCTATTCTGGTATCGCTGTGGTTCCGCTCGATGGCACTGCACATGAGCAAGGACGAGGTCGTCCAATTGAAAGAGACTTTTGCCCGCGAGCGTGAGGAACTGCGGGTCAAGGCCGAGCGGGACAAGCATCGGGTGCTGCGCCAGACGCACAAGGAGATCGCCAAGGAAACCCAACGCGCGCATACCCGCGCCAATGCCAAGGTGACGACGGCATTTGCCGGTGTCGCCGGGGTTGGCGCCCTGCTCCTGTTCACCCAGTTCATGACCGTCGGCCTGCTGGCGCTGTCCGGCGCTGGTGGTGCCGCTTTTGGCTATTTCGCCCGACTGCGGCAGGAATCCCGTAACAGCAATGCCTTGCCCAAAGTGGTCAATCCGACCGCGCTGGAGCAGCCGAAAAAGAAATAGCGGGAAATCTTCACTCCTGGTTTGGCTTGACGGCAGCCGATCAAGCGCCAACCATGAGCCGATCCGAGCCAATGTAAAGTCATCGCCATGAACGCAGCTTCCATCATGGATCGTGAACACGCATCCGTGAAAGCCCACCATCGAATTCGCTCCGCCGCCGAATGCATCATGGAGCGGCGCTATCGCAGCGTGCCCGTGACCGACGACGAAGGCCGCTTCCTTGGCGTTTTCGGCGTCAACTGCCTGCTGCGACAGGTGTTGCCAAAAGCGGCCATCATGGAAGATGGTCTCGATCATCTCGGCTTTCTATCCGACACCCTGGCTGACCTGCACCAGCGCTTTCACGAGATCGAGAACGAGCCGGTGTCGATCTGCATGACCACCGATATTCCCACCGTGCATCCCGACACACCATTGATGGAAACGCTGCGCATGCTCTACGACACCAAGATGAGTTTGCCCGTGGTGGATGCAGACAGTGGCAAACTGGTCGGCATGGTGACCTACTGGGGCGTCGGCAAAAAGATCCTCGAAGCATGAGTGCGCTGCACGAAACCGCCAACACCGCAGTCGTTTTCGGTATCGACCCACTGTGGTATGCGCTCTCGCTGTTTGCGCTGACCTATTTCCTGATCATCACCGAGTGGCTGAACCGCGCCATCGTGGCGCTGGCCGTGGCCTGCCTGATGATTCTCGGTGGCCTCATCACCCAGCAAGCAGCCTTCGAAGGCGTCGATTTCAATACCCTGGGTTTGCTGACCGGCATGATGCTGATCGTCGGCATCGCGAAAGACAGCGGCATGTTCCAGTACGTCGCTATCTGGGGCGCGAAGAAGGTTCAAGCACGGCCATGGCCGTTGCTGGTCATGCTGACCCTCGTCACTGCCGTCTTTTCTGCCTTTCTCGACAACGTCACCACCGTGTTGCTGATCGCGCCGGTCACGCTGCTGATCACCGATGAGTTGCGACTGACGCCCTACCCCTATTTGTTCGCCGAGATTTTCGCCTCCAACATCGGTGGCACGGCGACGCTGATCGGCGATCCGCCGAATATCATGATCGGCTCGGCTACCGGGCTTACGTTCAACGAATTCCTGCTCAACCTGGGCCCGATCGTGGCGATCATATTTTGCTTGCTGCTGCTGCCGCTCTACTTGATCTGGGGGCGCAAACTCCATGCCGACGAGGCATTGCGCGCACGGGTGATGGCCTATGAGGAGCGCGCCAGCATCACCGATGTACGCTTGCTGAAACAGTCATTGTTCGTGCTCGCACTGGTGATGACCGGCTTCGTCTTTGCGCACGAAATCGGTTTGCAGCCGGCGACGATCGCCGTATCCGGCGCGGCCCTGTTGCTGGTGCTGGACAACCTGCCCCGTTCAGCGGAACACCAGTCAAAAGCCGTCGCCACCGCCTTCAACGAAGTGGAATGGACCACCATCTTCTTTTTCATCGGTCTGTTCATTGTCGTTCACGCCGTGGAAACCACCGGCGCGCTGGAACGCCTGGCCGGCGGCATCGTCGAACTGACCGCCGGCAACCTGACCGTTACCGCACTGGCAATCATGTGGATTTCCGCCATTGCCTCTTCCATCATCGACAATATCCCCTTCGTTGCCACCATGATCCCGATGATTCACGACATGGCTGCGAGCTTTGGCGGTGCCGATCAGCTCAGGCCACTATGGTGGTCGCTGGCGCTGGGCTCCTGTCTCGGTGGCAACGGCAGCCTTGTCGGTGCCAGCGCCAACCTGATCGTAGCCGGGTTCGCCGATCGCGCGGGCCAGCCGATTCGCTTTCTGCCGTTCATGCTGATGGCCTTTCCGCTGATGCTGCTGTCGATTGTCGCCAGCTCACTCTACGTTTGGCTGCGTTATCTGTGAACAAGCGGCAACAACCCGGGATTCGACTCTGCACCCTGAAACAATTGCGTGAGAAACGCTCGCTGGGCGTCGATGTCACGCTGGAGGGCAAAAAGCAGGCTGTTTTCGTGGTGCTGGACGGCGACATGGTGCGAGGCTATGTCGATCGTTGCCCACACCGCGGCACACCACTGGCATGGATGCCCGACAATTATCTCGACAGCCGTGGTGAACATCTGATCTGCGCCACCCACGGCGCGCTGTTTCGCATTGACGACGGGCGCTGTATCGCCGGCCCCTGTGAGGGCGATGCGCTGGAGCCGATCGGCATCAAGGTTTCAGGCGATACGGTAATGCTGGTTGAACACCTCAACTGACGACAGGCACACGCCGTCACACCCCGAAACTTCCCGTTTTCAGGCAGCCCACCACCGCCTCCGCCACTGGCCGAGCCAACAGCATGCCGAAATGGCTGTAGGGCACTTCGAGATGCTCAGCAACTGAGCGGTCGCGGGTTTCCTCCAGTGCCACGGTACCATCGTTCGGCGCCGGCAATTCACCGGGCAGCAGCGACCCGATGCCGAAACCCCGGTTGCCTGCAATGACACAAAGCTGGCGGCCACGATTCCAGCGCGGCCCATCACCCAACAAGCCATTCACCGTACTTTTGCCCAGCAATGGCCGGGTGAGGAACCAGCGCTGGTAGTTCCGCGCAACGGCGCTGCCTCTGAGGGGAGTGCCAAGCATGATGACCCGCCCGGGCTTTTGTGCCGGGTGCCTGTCGAAAAGCTGCGCCACGACAATCCCGCCCAGGCTGTGCGCCACCAGATGAATCACCGTCGCATCCATTGTCTGCAAATAGCGATGCAGGCGCTCAGCGTTTTCTGCCGGACTGCGCAGCAGGCTGTGATAGTGAAAATAGTGAACTTCAAAGCCCGCTTGCTGAATACGCCGGCCAAGCGGCCGCATTTCGATACCTGTCATCCAGATGCCATGGATCAGCACAACTGCTTCATTCATGCTTCAGTCCAGTCCGATAACGTGATCACATTTCTGCATATGAACAGGCCTATAATCAAACCATCAATTTCAACGCAAACTTTAAAGGCAAATCTCATGCGCCAGATAGCACTAGCGACACTTTTTCTTGCTTGCACACTGCCGGTTTCTGCCGACACTGTCATCAAAGAACGCTCTCCAGATGGCAGCAACACGACCATCAGCATCAAGGGCGAATGGGCTCGGGTGGATGAAGGCAACGAGCCCGGGTTCCATCTGTGGAACCTGAAAACAGGCGAAATGCACATGGTCGACCCGAACGAGCGTACCATCATGACGATCAATCTGCGCAAGAAAGGCGCGAAGGGAAAGCATCGTCCGGTCAAGGCTAACGTCAAAAAGATCGGCAAGGGGCCAAAGATCGCAGGCTATCCGACCATCGAATATCAGCTCAGCACCAATGGGCGGCAATGCGGCAAGGAATTCGTTTCGTCAGCAGCAGCAAAATCTCCCGATGTTCGCAGACTGGTCAGCAATTTCGCCGAACTAAGCAGTATCGACGAGATGTTGCCAGGCCCGATGGGCGCCGCCGCGCAAGCCATGATGGATCCCTGTGATCGCGCAGCGATGTCGTTTGGCAAGCAGATACCCAAGCTGGGTATGCCGCTAAAAAGCCTCGACGCTTCCGGCGCCGTTGAGACTGAAGTGACCCGCATCGACACCCACGCCAAGCTCGACAAGAAACTGTTCACCCTGCCCGCAGACTATAAGCGCACCTCCATGGAGGAAGAAATGGGCAACGCGATGAAGGAGATGCAGCAGATGATGCAGAACGTGCCACCTGAAATGCAGCAAATGATGCAACAGATGTTTCAAAAGCCGCCGCAGTAAAGTGTAAAGCATCAGCCGGGGCACTATCGTCCCGGCTCAGTCTTCGTCATGGTGAACACCAAAGTTCATTCCAATCGACAGGCGCATCTCAGCAGAGCGGTTTTCACTGACGGCATGCGGCAGTTTTGGCGAGAAGAAGACGAACGCGCTCTCCACCGGCGGGATGGATATCTGCTCACCCGCCCGGCCCAGCAGCAAATCACCGGAATTATCAGGAACGGTCAGATAGAACACAGCTGACAGAATTTCATCATCGTCATCGTGCGTGTGCAGGGTAGTCTCGTGCCCTGGCTGCATTTCATTGAACCAGAAACCAACGCTCAGCGGCGCTGATACCCCCGCGATCTCCGCCGCCGCAGTCGCTGCGGTATCGAGAATCGCATCCAACCCTTCGATTCGCTCGCGTTCGATATAGATATTTTCATAGCGCCCGCCAAACAGGTGCGTCTTGCGCGTGTCAGG
>CAZQXF010000145.1:0-6860 GCA_964596975.1 uncultured Thiotrichales bacterium
GCGTCAGATCAAGGCGGGAAATGTGAGTTTACACGTGTAAATGACCATTTCCCAACGCAGAGATGGCGCGTTTCAGTGGTGAGCTGAGCAGTTATAGGGATAATTGTCAGTATTGATTGCAGTAAACAGTCTTGAGGTTGTAGTCCTCATAGCATTCTTCGATCACACCGCCATCGTCCACTACCACCGGCTGCTGCGTGACGGCACTTCGCTGCTGCATCCGAGCATCAGCTGCATTGACTTCAATTGCCTCCGACACACTCGCCAGCGGCGTCCACGACGAGGGATGTGGATATTCACTGAGAGAGACATTCAACTTGAATTCCAGCGGCTCTTCCCATTTGACCGGCGTCACGGTCACGGTAAACGTGCGGATACCCATACCTTCATCGACGATCGCTTTCTCACTGAGGAAAACATAAGAATTGGCATTCCATGAATTAAAGCCGATGTTGATGACGCCCTGAGGATAGCCAACGAGATTATAGGCAACATCGAAAGTAAAGGTCGCCGGCTCCCCTTCCGTAACAGCAACAGGTGTCAGCTTTCGAATTTCGAGAATATTCCGCTCTTCCGATTCTGCCAGAACATCCGCTGCTGGCGCGGAGGCTTCCGCATCTGTCGCCGAAACCGCACTCCCGGTTCCAGCACCATCTTCACATCCAACCAGCACCAGCGCCATGATCATTGCAACAACAATCCGCATCCTTTTTCTCCCTGTCCCTTGATGCACCGTTCCCGGGAGTTGCTCCCGGGCCGATGCGATTTATAGGGAAATGATAGGGAGTAAATTCGACAGCGGAGTATCCTTCGATCACAGATTGCCTGTCCCGGAAACAAGGAGCTTCAATTATTGTGAGCAAATACAGCAACCTGGCAGAGGTTGATCTGCACTGCTTCACAGTTTTCAGAAGCTGTCCCAATCGTGGCTGTCTGATGTCTGCGAGCTCGGCGCAGCTGACACACGATGATTCCACGGCCGGGTTGCAGAGCGCCGCTCCTTGCCGTTCCAGCTATTGTTACTGGTGTCCGCCTGCGTCTTCGTGGCTTCGTATGGTGGTTCATCGAGATCAGCAAACGGCTCCGGCGATTCCCAGGCTGCTGCCGCAATCTCTGGCTGGAAATCAGAACCTGCGGGCGTCGACGATGCCAGCGTCTGGCCCAACATGCTTGTTTCTCCGGTGCGGAAAAAACCGATCGTTTTCATCAGTTCGGCGGCCTGCCGATCGAGTAGATCGCAGTCGGCAGCAATCTGCAGTACCTGCTTTTCATTCGCCGCCCGTACCTTTTCTATACGGCCTACTGCAGCATTGACTTCGTCGATGCCTGTGGCTTGCTGCTTATTGGAAGAAGCCATTTGCGCAACAACTTCATTTACCTTTTCGACGGAATCGTAAATTTCCTTCAACGCCTCACCGGCGGCGTTGACCAGCACCGTGCCATCATTGACTTTGCTCGTGCTGTCCTCGATCAGTCCTTCAATCTCCTTTGCCGCCGTCGCACTCCGCTGGGCGAGATTCCGCACCTCAGCGGCAACCACGGCGAAACCTTTGCCATGATCACCCGCCCGAGCCGCTTCAACCGCCGCATTGAGTGCGAGCAAATTGGTTTGAAACGCGATTTCGTCGATGACGGTAATAATGTCCGCAATCCGCTCACTCGCGGTATTGATCTGATCCATCGCATCGATGGCCTGCTTGACCACCTCACTGCCCTGCAGCGACGACTGCGTCGCCTCAGTGGACAATTGATTCGCAAGATCGGCGCTCGCCGCATTCTTGTGGGTGATCTCCGTCATCTGCCACATCGTTTTCGCCGTGTTCTTGATATTGCCCTGCTGATTCACAAAACGCTCCCTCAGCTCCTCCACTTTTTCCATGATGCCATCGACGGACGTATCGACAGTGGTGGCAATATCCCGGGTACGATGAACCACCGTGGCAGTCGATGCGACTGACCGCAACGTGGAATCAAGAATGCCACTGGTGTTCTTACCCTGAAATTCGTCGGCAATCGACAGCTCACCTTCAGCAACCCGTCGCGTGATCTGCTCGACAGTTTGCGGCTCCCCGCCAATGACTCGACGGATATGAAAAAGCGCGATCACCATCAATACGGTCAGCAATAGCAATGCAATCGGTGACGCCAGGGCCTCGATAAAGGCCATTTGTCGCAATGCATCCAGATCTTTAGCCAGTTCTTGCTGGTACGTATTTCGATCAGCGATCAATGTTTCTCCCAATGCCGAGATCGCCGCTAACGCCGGCTGGTCGTTGACCTTGACGGCAGCATCGATCTCATCTGGTGTCTTGCCCGCCTCGATAAGGCGCTGGACCGTCTGACCCTGCACCATGTACTTGCGAACCACGGCCTCGATGGCTGCCAGGTAGGCTGCTTCTTCCTCAGTCACCTGCTGCTTGCGATATGCCTCAATTGCAGCCAAGGCTGAATTTGATTTTTCGCGGAAGCGCTCAATGTATTTCGTCTTGCCACGTAATACAGCGTTCTTGAAAGTATGTATCGCGCCACCATAGCCGAGGTTCGACTCCAGCTCACCCAGCAGATCCCGTTTGGCAGCCGTCGTGTGAGTGTATTCATCGATGTGACCAATAAGGTGATTCACCCGGGCGTTGGTATCGAGGCCAACAACAATGCTCAGTATCGCGACTACCAAACCCGTTGCGACAGCCAGCACTACCGTCTGCTTGATCGAGAAGTTTCCAATCAGTGCTTTCATTTCATGAACATCCTTTTTTAATGCGACGCCAACACAGCAGCCGCGCGAAGATTATTGTTATTCACTCAAGCCTTGGCTTTTAGTAAACCAAGTTTCGGAGTTCGCGACACTCACTTCTGCCCCTGCTATCAGGTAGGTTGGGCAAAGGAACGATAGTGACGTGCCCAACAACCACGGGCGGATACAACACCAAGCCTTTGTTGGGCACGCTGCGCTTTGCCCACCCTACCGGAAGAGCGTCCCTTCGGATATTGGTCAAATCCATGAACTCTGGAATGAACTCCGAAACTTGAGTGGTTCCATTGCACACTTTGACGCCGATGCAGTCTATGCCTTTCACGCAAGCTCAGGAAAACGCTGCTACAACAGGCTGTGACTGAATTGTATGGCGACCCGACGATCGCGCACGGAGACGGGAAATCCGGCATGATTGGCAGGTTCACCGGGCACTTCGAACGAAGATCACGATCCCGCCAGAAAATCCGTGCATGGATCCGCATCCAGACGTAGCGGCTCTATTCAGCCACACCCACCGAGGGATAGAATGCCCAGTGTCTGCCGTGACAACCCAGCGGGTGGGTAGAGACAAGCGTAACCACCCGCCAATGTGTTCCAGGGAATGGTATCCAAGCCAATGATCAGCAATCAGAATTTTCAGCCTACCGTCAGCCGCAACATCCTCATCATGATGGCAACGGTAACACTCTTGCTACTGGTCGGAATCTGGCTGTTGCGCGAGCCGCTGATCATGCTCTATATCGAGCAGGACGCAACACCGATTGGCTTTTTCCTCAATGGCTTCATCGTGTTCCTGTTCCTGCTGGGAATGATCCGCACTGCCACCCTGCTGTGGCGTTACTGGCGTGAGGAAACGGCCATCCGCGACTTTCTCGATTCGATTCTCGAAGAGCAGAAGAATCGTGAATCACATATCGAGATCGACCCCGATTCGATCATTGCCCAGCGCTACATGGCGATGGCGCATTCTCATGCCCGCCATGTGACCCCCAACCATGCGGCGCTTTCTCAGATCCTGCTGGCCAACGAAAGCGTGATGGGCAGCCTGCCGCGTTATATCAACAGCATTCTGATTCTGACGGGCGTTTTCGGTACCATCGTGTCGCTGTCGATCGCACTGATGGGTACGTCATCACTGCTGGAAGCGGCAAGCGGCGATGCCGAGGGCATCAATCTGGTGATTCACGGCATGTCAACGGCGCTGTCCACAACAACGACGGCGATTGTCTGCTACATGATCTTCGGCTACTTCTATCTGCGCATGATTCTGGCACGCACTCGCGTGATCAGCGCCGTCGAGCAGCTGACAACTGAATATCTGATGCCGCGGTTCAAGGTCAAAACCGAGAATTTCACTGCGGAAGTCACGTCGCTGGTGGAATCACTGCGCATCGTCGCCCAGCAGATGATCACCGCGCAGTCGCAGCAAAGTGACAGCGAGGCCACTATCCGCCGCGCCATCGAAGATCACGGCGGGCGGATGGATGCACTGGCCGCCCGCCTCGACCAATTGCAGCAAACCATGATCAAGGGCTTCCGCCTGAGCGACGAAGAACAGCAATGAGCAATTTCCCGGATCTACTCAACGTCGATCAGGAAAACACCGGCGAGAACTTCTGGCCATCGCTGACCGACATCATGATGGTGGTGGTGATGATCTTCCTCATTTCCACTGCCACGCTGATCATCCGAAACTGGTCGCTGGTGCAGGACTTGACCACCACCATCGAGAAGGAACGCGCCGCGCGGCAGAAAATCCAGCTCACCACAGCCGAAAACATGACGCTGGAAGAACGCGTTGCTGCCCTCGAAGGCATGCTGTCGGATTTCCAGCTGCGGGAAATGCGCAGTAAAGAACAGAAAGCCGCACTCGAAGCGCGCGTCAACAAACTCCTTTCCGAACTGTCGCAATCAACGAGTTTCGTCGCTGCACTGGAAGAAAAACTGGCGGACAAAAGCAGCCAGATCCAGGCGCAACTGGCGCAGTTGCAGCAGATAGAGAATGAGCTGAAAGCAGCACGCGATGAAGCCCGGTCACGGCAACAAACACTGGATTCACTGCAAACCGAGCTTCAGCAGCAGACAACGCAACTGGCGGACAAGACCCGCGAACTGGCATCAGCCAACGAGATCATCACCTCGTTACGCCTGGAGCGGAAACAGCAGCAGACCGCGCTGGACACTTCCCGCCAGACCATGGCGCTGAGCGAAGAGAATCTGGCCAAGCTGCGCGAACAGTTCGCAGAACTGGAGCAAAAGTACAACAAGCTCGTGCGCCCCGCCCGCACCACCAAGGGCAAGATCATCGTCTCGGCTCGGCTGCAGAAGATTGACGATGAAAGCCGCTATGCCATCAAGCTACCGGACTCTCGCAGCTTCGTCCCCGTTGACAAAGACATGCTGCATGAGCAACTTGCCGCGCTGAAAGCGCAATATGGTGACAAGCTCTATGTGAGAATCGTGTTTCCCGACAACAACGGCCTGAGCTACAAGGAAGCCTACAGCTTCACCAACGAGATTCTGTCGAAATACGACTACTACCACGCCGAGCAACCGTAGCTGACGCAGATCCGCCCCGGATTAGCGGGTGGCGTAAAACGACACCGTCAATTCGAGGCTTACCGCTGACGGCTTCGGTTCAGGGCTGAAAACAATCGAGGTCATCGGCAAACTGAACAGAGCCGTGAAAATGCTGCCTGATCAGGCGCTCCGTTTCCACTTCGCGACCGAGTGTGCGGCGCATTCGGTGTGACAGGAGCAGTTGCTTGACGTCGGCTTGTGCTGCAATGCGCCCGATCACCGAGGGCGGCATGTGCAAGCGGCGAGCCACACCACGCGCCGATTCAGGAACCGCATTGTGTGCCACCAGCAGATCAGCCTGCTTCGCCAGCTTTGGCAGCGTATCGAAATCACCGTTCATGTCACCGCTGAAAACCACGGTTTTGCCTGCGACGCTTACCTTCCAGGCAAGCGCGGGGATCGGGCCGTGGTGTACCGCAATGGCACTGGTTTCGATCGCCTTGTCGCGATAGCCCTGCTGTTCCTCCTGCCGTTCCGCGTCGAGCGGGTGGGCTTCGAGACGGTAGCCTTCGGGACGCCCGGGATCGAGGTAATCGGAAAGGTAACGAAATGCGCCCTCAGAGCCAAACAGGGTAGTAACGAAGGTATCGACATCCGGCATCAATCGATTACCTGATGGCCCATAAATCGGCAGATCGCTCGCCCGTTGGGTAAAAAAACTCCCCTTCACATACACTGGCAGATCGGCGGTATGATCAACGTGGAGGTGGGAAAGAAGAATGACCCGCAGATCGCTGAACTGCGCAGCCGCGCGTTCGAACTGATAAGCGCTCCCCCCGCCAGCATCGATCATCACACGCGCCTTGCCATCGACCCAGATCAGGTAACTCGTCGAAGCACGTCCATCATCGAGTTCCGGCCCTCCCGAACCCAACACCTGCAACCAGACGCCACTCGGACCACAACCTGCGGCGGCCGCAATCGGCCCAACCAGAAGAAACAGCACAACGGTGAGTATTTTCATGGCGAAGTCACGACAGCTATGGGGACGGACTTTTCATACGGAGCGCAACCGCTGCGGGTTGCTGTCACACTTACAACCAGCGACGGACACGCCGCCGATAGTTCAAATAGCGCTCACCAAAACGACGCCCAAGATAGGCTTCCTCACGTGCGATCACGTAGTAGCGGATGATCAGCAGCACCGGCAACAATGTCACCACCAACCAGATATTGCGGGTCAGCAGCGCCAAACCGGCATGCACCAATGCCAGCGACAGATAGAGCGGATTGCGGGTCAGTCGAAACGGGCCGCCCGTCATAATGGTCTCGATGGGCTGATTGGGGCGCACCGGGTTGTGGTGCCGGCGAAATTCGCGAAACGCTGTCACCACAAGCAATAGCGCGAACCCCATCAGCGCCACGCCCAGCGCGGGCAGCCAGAACCCGGGCGGCTTCGGCAAGGGCTGCCACAGCGACAAACCAAAACCGCCAGCCACACCGACACCATGAATCAGCGGGGGTGGAATATGGACGCTGGCATGATCCTGCTCAGTCTCGTGCATTGCGGTTCTCTTGATTCAAG
>CAZQXF010000146.1:0-6783 GCA_964596975.1 uncultured Thiotrichales bacterium
AATCACGTTGACGTATTGTTGCATTGTTGGCAACAGCGAGTTTGTGAGGGTTAACTCGATATTTTCAGGTCAGCAGGAGCGTGGCCAGGCCAAGGAAGGTGAGGAAACCAATGACATCGGTGACGGTGGTGAGCACCACGCCGCCGGCCAGTGCAGGATCAATGCGCAGCTTCTCCAGCACCAGTGGAATGGTGACGCCGGCCAGTGCCGCACAGACGAGGTTGATGATCAGGGCTGCAGCAATGATGCCGCCGATTTGCCAGTTGCCAAACCAGAGGATGGTGATGCCGGCGACCACTGCTGACCAGATCAGGCCATTCAGCAGGCCCACGGAGATCTCCTTGAACAGCAGCCAGGAGGTGTTTTGCGAGCCGATCTGGTCGAGGGCAAGGCCGCGGATCATCAGTGTCAGCGTTTGTGTGCCAGCAATGCCGCCCATACTGGCGACGATCGGCATCAGCACGGCGAGTGCGACGACCTTTTCCAGTGTTGCCTGGAAGTTGCCGATGACCCACGCTGCGAGCAATGCCGTCAGCAGATTGATGCCGAGCCACAATGCGCGCCGTTGGGTGCTTTTCCAGACAGGGGCGAAGACATCGTCTTCCTCATTCAAACCCGCATGGCTGAGGAGGTTGTGTTCCGCTTCGTCACGAATGATATCGACGACATCGTCGACTGTGATGCGACCGAGCAGCTTGCCATCGTTATCGACGACTGGCGCCGTCATCAGGTCATGAATCTCGAACAGTTGCGCCACTTCCGCTGCCGGCGTGTCAACCTTGATGCTGATAATATCGGCGGGCATGACCTCCGCAACCATCTTGTCGGTATCGGATGTCACCAGCGTCGATAGTGGCAGTGTACCAAGCAGTTTTTCGTAGCGGTTGACGACGATCAGGCTGTCGGTATGCGGCGGCAGCTCGCCGCGCAGACGAAGGTAGCGAAACACCACTTCGAGGGTGACATCGGCCCTGACAGTCACCGTGTCGGTGTTCATCAGACCGCCAGCGGTGTCTTCGCCGTAGGCCAGAACCGATTCGAGCCGCTCCCTGTCCTGGTGATCCATGGCGCGCAGGATCTGCTGTGTGACACGATCGGGCAGGTCTTGCAGCAGGTCGGCCAGGTCGTCCGTGTCCATATGTTCGGCGGCGGCAACGAAGTCTTCGACCGCCATCTCGTCTGTCAGGTCGGCCATGACTGCCTGGCCCAGCAGCACCAGTACCTCGCCCCGTGTTTCCGCTTCGACCATGCTCCAGATCAGGCGCCGCTCGGTCGGGGGCAGTGACTCCAGCAAGTGCGCAATTTCGGCTGGATGCAGTGCGTTCAACATCCGCCGGATTGGCTGCAGCCGACCGCTGCGCAGCAGATCGGTCAACTGCTGGCGCTGGGTTTCCGGTTGATGTTGCAGGGTTGCTTCCATGGGGTGTCCATTTCGATCGAACAGCCAGCCTGCGTTTCACCTGTTGTTGGTGTTGAGCGTGGCTGGCGTGAGGTTCGGGCGAGGTTACAGGCAATCGGGGAGTGGGTAAAGAATTGACCGGAATCTGCGCTGAGCTGGGCGCGGCGCCGCTATTCGGTTTCGCCGAAACGTTCCTTGACCAGTGTTTCGACGGCATTGATGGCTTCCTGTGCATCGCTACCCTCGGCGTGGACGATAATGTCGGCGCCTTTTGCCGCAGCCAGCATCATGACGCCCATGATGCTCTTGCCATTTACCCTGCGACCATTGCGCTCAATTTCGATGGCAGATGCAAACTGCGAGGTGAGGCCGACCAGGCGTGCCGCAGCGCGTGCGTGCAGGCCCAGCTTGTTGATGATGGTGAGGCGGCGGCTGATCATTTCCGTACACTAGCACTGATGCGTGATTCTGGCAGGCTCCTGTTGACAGACCATGATGCCGTCGTGTCCACCTGAAACAGCTTTTTCGCGTAGCTCCTGCAGTGACAGCGCAGCGTAGTTCATGATGCGGATCAGCATCGGCATATTGATGCCGGTGACAACCTCGACATCAGGCAGATCGAGCAGGCGCTGGGCGATATTGCTGGGTGTGGAGCCATACATGTCGGTGAGCACGAGCACGCCGTCGCCGCTGTTGATGCGCAGGCAGATGACCCGGGCCATGAGGTTCATCTCGTCGATATTGAACTCGGGGAAAATGGAGAGTGCTTCGGTGTCCAGCGGGCAGACGCCCAGCGTGGTACTTGCCTGTTCCAGCATTTCCTCGCCGATGCGTCCGTGGGTGATGACCAGTACGCCGACGGTCATCGCAGTTCCCGGTGTTTGACGTGTACGCTGTCACCAAGACGGGCGCGGAGGTGGCTGGCGAGCCGCTCTGCCATATAGACTGAGCGGTGTCGTCCGCCCGTGCAGCCGACCGACAGGGTAACGTAACTGCGATTGCAGGCACGAAAGTGCGGAATCCACTGATCGAGAAATTGCTGGATGGAGTGAAACATCAAGCTCACTTCCTCGTGTTGTTCAAGGAAGTCGATGATCGGCTGTTCCAGCCCGGTATGGGGGCGCAGCTTTGGCTCCCAATGCGGGTTGGGCAGGCAGCGCAGGTCGAAGATGAAGTCGGAGTCCAGCGGAATGCCATGCTTGAAGCCGAATGACTGTATCAACAGTGACAAGCCCTCGTGGAAGTCGCCGGGAGCGCGTTCCTTGACCAGCAGGCTCAGTTCGTGAACGTTGAGTCTTGATGTGTCGATGGCGAGGTCGGCAAAGGCGGCGATTGCCTGCATCATCTCGCGCTCGGTCTGAATGGCTTCGACCAGTGGCAGGCCGGTATGGGTCAGTGGATGTTTGCGGCGGGTTTCGCTGTAGCGTTTGATCAGTACGTCTTCGCTGGCCTGCAGATAGATCAGGGAGACTTCGAAGCCCTGTTCGCGAAAGACATCGAGAATGCGCTCCAGGTCGTGGAGCGCTTGTTCGCCGGAACGGGCGTCGATGCCCAGGGCGATATGGTCGTAGCCCTCAGGCAGGTTGTCAGAGAGCTCCTTGACTGTGGTTTCCAGCAGCGTGATCGGCAGATTGTCGATGCAGTAGTAGCCCTCGTCTTCGAAGGCATTCAGTGCAATGGATTTACCCGAACCTGACAGGCCACTGATAATGGTGATTTTCATGGATGAAGGTTGGTCCAGTCTCTGCTTGATCGTTATGGCCCATGGTGTGGTTGTGACTGCGCTATGGAATGACACAGTTCAGCTATTTCGTATTGTCATGCTCCACAGTGCTGGTGTCGAGCAATCGCTGCAGGCGGTTCTGAAAATCCACAGCGGAATTATACCCGTTTCGTATCAACAAGTGGTTGCGAACAGCGGTTTCTACCAGGACTGGGAGACTTCTGCCAGGGGAGACGCCAAGTGTGGTAGTCGGGATGGTTCGCTCGCAGATCCGCGTGTTGGAGATGCTTCCTGACAGACGCTGTTCGGCATCGTTATCAGGCGGCGGTAGCAGCGTCAGTTCAATGATGAGGTCAAGTGGATGATGGCGGGCAATGCTGCTATCACCGAACAGTTTGCGGATATTGATGACACCCAGTCCTCTGATCTCAAGAAAATCCTGCAGCAGCGTTGGGCACTGAACCATGATCTGCTGATCGTTGCCGATGGTGAATTCCGGCGCATCGTCTGCCACCAGTTGATGCCCCCGGCTGATCAGGTCCAGTGCCAGTTCGCTCTTGCCGATGCCGGCCTCTCCGGCAATCAGGACGCCGACGCCTTCGATGACGAGAAAGACACCGTGTGCGGTTTGCATTTTTCAGGATGGAATCATCGCCGGGATGGGAATGATGATCAGGCCGCGATGTGTGGCTGCCATTGTGCCAATTGCTGATACAGCGCTTCGCAGTGATGCGTGTTGCGCAATTCGGTAACCATTTCACGATTGCCGAGCATTTCGGCCAGCCGGGCGAGAATTTCGAGGTGACTGGCATTGTCTTCGGCTGGGACCGCCAGCGCGAAGAGGATGTCCACCGGCGCCTGGTCGGGTGCGTCGAAGTCGATACCTCTTTCCAGCTTGATCATCGCAATGGTGGGCGATGTGAGATTGGCAAGGCGGGTATGGGGAATTGCAACCCCTCGCCCCAGGCCGGTGGTACCAAGACGCTCGCGTTTCAGGAGGCCATCGAAGATTTCTTCTTCGGAGAGATCGGGGCTGGATTTCGCCAGCAGGCTGGCGAGAATTTCCAGTGCCCGTTTTTTGCTGTTGGCTTCCGGGTTGCAGAGTATCTGGTCGACCGGGAGGAGGGATGCAATATTCATTGGCGCCAGGCCTTGTTATTCGGCTTCGCCGACCACGACGTTGCGGTGTGAACCTTCGTTGTGATTGCGGTGATGGTTGTGGTTCTTTTCCTTATGCTTGACCACCTGACGGTCGAGCTTGTCCACGAGCTTGTCTAACGCAGCATACATGTCTTCCTCGACCGACTCGGCAAACAGCCGGGCACCACTGACGTGCAATTCAGCCTCTGCTTTTTGCCGCAGCTTTTCGACGGTGAGAATCACTCTGGCATCGATCACCTGGTCGAAGTGGCGTGCCAGCCTCTGGAATTTTTCTGTCACATAGTTTCTGAGGGAATCAGTGATATCGACATGATGTCCTGTCAGCGTCAGTTGCATAACGGATCTCCTTGGTTGGATGGAAAGACGCTATCTGGCGATTCCGCGGGACGGGGGACATCGATGATGTACAAAGATGGTTGTCCGGCTGCGGTGTTGCCGGATAGCGCAGTGAAACAGTTGAATGTACGGAGCGGATACGCCGAGCTGCGTATCGGGGAGTCGAGCAAGCCTTGATGGTTATTGTCAGGCAATATGCTTTCTCTCGTTGGAGGGAGGAATGCGCATGGCTTCGCGGTATTTGGCGACCGTTCGTCGAGCCACTTTCACGCCTTTTTCTTCTAATAAGATAGAGGTTATCTTGCTATCACTCAAGGGTTTTTGCGGATCTTCCTCACTGATCAGTGTGCGAATCATGGCACGAATTGCGGTGGCGGAGGCATTGCCGCCGTTGGCGGTATTGAGCTGGCTGGAGAAAAAGTACTTGAACTTGAACATGCCACGTGGCGTCAGCATGTACTTGCTGGTCGTGACGCGGGATATGGTCGATTCATGCATGCCGAGTTCCTCGGCGATATCACGCAGTACCATGGGCTTCATCGCCTCCTCGCCGTGCTCGAAGAAGGCCTGCTGCTTGTCGATAATGGCCTCGGCGACACGCAGAATCGTACTGTTGCGGCTCTGGATGCTCTTGATGAACCAGCGGGCTTCCTGTAACTGCTCGCGGATGTATTGGTTATCGGCGCTCTTGTCGCCGCGTTTGACCAGTGTCGAATAGTAGGGGTGAACACGCAGCTGGGGTGCGATGTCCGGATTGAGTGAAACCACCCACTTGCCCTCGTGCTGAGTGACATAGACATCCGGCGTGACATAGGCAGCAGTGTTTTGGCTGTACTCGGCTCCGGGGCGTGGGTTCTGCCGGCGGATCAGTTCAATGGCGCGTTCCAGGGAATCGGCGTCGAGTCCTGAACGGCTCATCAGTTTCTTCAGATTCTGCTTTTCCAGTTCCACAAAGCAGCGTTCCAGGATCATCAGCGCGTTGTCTTTCGTCGTGCTGTCGGCATCCGACTGTCGTACCTGGCTGATCAGGCTGTGTTGCAGGTCTTCGGCGCAGCACCCCGGTGGGTCGAACTGCATGATGAGGTGTTGAACCACCTGCACCGATTCGATATCCAGTGGCTCTTCCGTTGCCTCGGGCGGGAGCGCGATGGCGATCTCTTCGTAGAGGTTCTCCAGGGGCTCGGCAAGATAGCCATCATCGTCGATATTGTGAATCAGGTATTGGCCGATCATCCGGTCGATGTCGTTGAGTGGCGTTAGCTCCAGTTGTTCCAGCAGGTGGTCGGTGAGTCCTTCTGCAGCGCCGGGCTGATTTTCCAGGAGTTCGGCAGCGGAGATGGCATCGGTGTTGCGCGGGGGCGGAGGTGGTGTGTCGTAAACACTCTCCCAGCTGGTATCGACGGCGAGTTCGGCGGGGATCTGCTGGGTGGCATCGGTGCCGGGCAGTTCGGTCGCGGCGTCAGCCGAAGCAAAGGGATTTTCCTGCTCGATCAGTGGTTCGTTGGTGCTTTGTTCGGGCTCTTCGAGTTCCAGCAGCGGGTTTTGTTCCACCATCTCCTGGATCTGCTGTTGCAGTTCCAGGGTCGAATACTGGAGCAGGCGAATGGTCTGCTGCAGCTGGGGGGTCAGCGTCAGGTTCTGACCGATGCGGAGTTGTAGATTGGCTTTGAGCATGGGGCGATTATGCCCGACGGCCGGTTAGTTGTTAAGCAAATTTCATGCCAAAAACGAAGCGCAGCATCCGAAATGAGAACTGCTAGAGGGTAAAGTTTTCGCCTAGATAAAAACGTTTGACGTCGGGGTCGTGCAGCAGGGCTTCGGGTTCGCCCTCGGCCATCATGTGGCCATCGTGAAGAATGTAACCGCGGGAGCAGATGCCCAGAGTTTCGCGAACATTGTGGTCGGTGATCAACACGCCAATGTCGTTGTCCACAAGATGCGTGATAATCCGCTGGATGTCCAGTACCGAGATTGGGTCGACTCCCGCAAAAGGCTCATCCAGCAGGATGAACGATGGTTCCGTGGCCAGTGCCCGGGCGATTTCCACGCGCCGCCGTTCTCCCCCGGACAGGCTGATGCCAAGGCTGTCCCGGATATGCTCGATCTGCAACTCCTCCAACAGGGCATCGAGCTTGTCGTTACGCTGCTGCTGTGACAGTTCCTT
>CAZQXF010000147.1:0-6780 GCA_964596975.1 uncultured Thiotrichales bacterium
CTACGTTGAGCAGCCCGACCGAGTGAACGCCAGTCAGCGTGCCGCATTGGGCGGTCGCAGTAGCGAACTGGTGAGCAATCCGGGCCAGCCCATCGACCGCCCGAGATGGCTGTCGACAACGGAGGTAATTGCCTCGATATCAAACATTCGTCACCTTTTTCAGCGGCTTGCGAAACAAAGTTTGATAGATATGACAATTTTCCCAATCGATATGCCTTAGAATAGCCCGTCTATACTTCAGGTCGGTGCAGATATCCGTCAATGTGCCTGCATCGACCAGACGGATCATCGTTACGTATCGCGATGGCCTGATCCCCCCGGATTCATGGACGAGGCTTGGTCTTGACTGTTTTGATTGCCAATACACTACGCAAGCAACCCATCGAAAGACCTGACAAGGCACCAGGAAACGGGGTCAGTGGCCGCCCAGCAACGTCCACGCCGCGCATTTTGGGGAGATTTCATTGGGGCTTCTAGGTCAATTCGTTGCCAGGCGCAACGTCGACAAGGCAATGGCTATCGGCGACCTGATGAGTCCCGAGGGGCGCAGCTGCATCCAGAAACTGCGCAAACATCCTCGCCAGGTCGTCGGTCGGCTGATCAATCTGCTCGGTACTGCTGGCGATTCCGAAGCCAAACGCGTCCGTGAAATTCTGATTCTGCTGCTGGGCGACGACACGCTGCCCGCTTTCTTCCCCGGTCTCTCGTCCAACGCGCATCCACGTGTCATCAACAATGTGTCACGGGTGCTGGCCGCTTCACGCACCTTCGATGCCAACCTGCTGCTGCCGCTGTTCGACAAGGAAGAAACCTCCAAATCCGTGTTGCTGAAGATTCTTGCCGCACGCAAGGAGGGGCTCAGCGCACTGGAGCTGCTGCGCAAGACCGCTTCACTCTCTCCCAACGAGCGGGTGGCCATGTTCCGCATCCTGGAACCTATCGCGGATGAATCGCTGCTGCCCGAACTGATCAATCGCATCACGGCCAAGGACGTCAATACACGCCTGGGGGTGACGCGGCTGATTTCACGATTCCGCTCGATCACAGCACGAAACGCACTGCTGGGCAGACTGTCCGATCCGAGCAAGGAAGTCCGCCTCGTCGCACTAGATGCGCTGGCCCGTGCACGAGTCAATCTCGACCCAAGAATTCTCTGCAAGTTGTTGAAAGACCGCGACATGCAGGTACGAAATCGCGCCATCGAGGTGCTGGTCAAACGCAATGACCCCGCCGTGATTCCGCTGCTGATCGACCTGTTGAAAGACGAATCCGAAGAAATCCGCCGTGCTGCCGTCGAAGTGCTCAACGGCATGGAGTATCCGGACAGTGTGGAGGACCTGCTACGCACCCTGAAAGACGAGGACTGGTGGGTGCGCGCCCGCGCTGCCGATGCGCTGGCCAAGATTGGGGGCAAACGTGTCGTCAGCGCCGTCATCAAGCTGCTGCGCAGCGACGACGAATATGTGCGCCGCGCCGCCATCGAGATCCTCAACTCAACCAAGGATGAGGATGCCATGGCACACCTCATCAGCGCCCTGGACGACTGCGACTGGTGGGTGCGTGAACGCGCCATCGATGCACTCGCCAATATCGGCAACAAGGCCGCGATTCCATCACTGCTCAGACTGATGCGCGAAGACACACAGGCGGCACCAGTCGCCCTCAAGGCAATGCGCAGTCTGGGCAGCGAGAAGCACATCAAGGCGATCCTGCCGATGCTGGGAACCCGCGATGAAAATACGCTGATCGAGGCCATGCACACCCTTGCAGAGCTGGCGAGTCCGGAGCAGGCCAGCGATGTCTTTACCGCCATCAAGCGTCGCGCAATCACGGCCAGTGAAGATGTCCGCGAAGCGGCCAAGGTGGCATTGCGCCGCATCAATACGCGCCTGGCGAAGAAACGCAAGGAGCGCGCCGCACGCGATCACGAGTACAAGCCGCGCAACATCATCGACCAGAATGCAGGCGAATTCACCAAGATCAACGTACGCGCGCTACGCACCGGCGACATGCTGGGCGAGCGCTACGAATATATTCGCCGGGTCGGCAAGGGTGCCTTCAGCAGCGTATTGCTAGTCAAGGATCTGATGCTGAACGAGCGCATCATTCTGAAGATTCTGCACGACAAGATGGCCAGCGACGAGGCCATGATCAAGCGTTTCATCCGCGAGATCCGCTATTCCCGACGCATCCAGCACCGCAACGTCATCCGCATCTTCGATTTCATCGGCATCGGCAATCTCTACGCCATCTCGATGGAGTACTTCGCCTCCGTCACCCTGTCGTCGATGCTGTCACCGAAGAAGCCCCTGCCTTTCGACAAGGCACTGCACATCGCCGCATCCGTGGCATCCGGGATCAGTGCTGCCCACAAGCTACGCATCATCCACCGCGATCTGAAACCAGGTAACGTGCTGATCGACAAGAAAAACATGGTCAAAGTCGTCGACTTCGGCATTTCCCGCACCCAATCGGCCGCCGAAACCCAGTTGACGAAAACCGGCATCCTGATCGGCACACCGCGCTACATGGCGCCTGAACAGGTCTCCGGCAAGAAACACCTGGATGGCCGCTCGGATATCTATTCGCTCGGCGTCATCCTCTACGAAATGCTGACCGGTGACACCGCCTTCAAGGGCGACGACAACGTGCAAGTGCTCTATCGCCATGTTCACGGCGATATCGCACCACTCCATGAAGCCAACCCCGACGTACCACGCGAACTCTCCGATGTCGTCATGACGATGATGTCGGTCAACCCGAAAAAGCGTTACCAGACCATGATGGAAGTCGAACGTGTGTTGCGAACCTTCAAACTGGAACAATCCAGCCAGTAGAGAATTGCCGGGAAATTCAGGCTAGAATAGCCCCACTACCATCATCAGGGGGCCTCGATGCCACGTCTGGACGCTTTCCTGAAACTCGCCCAGGAACAAGGCTGCTCCGATCTGCACCTCGCGGTGGGTATGCCGCCGCTGTTGCGCATGTATGGCGATCTGCTGCCAATCAAGTTCAGAAACCTCGATGAACGCGAGCTGCGTGCCTTTTTGTACGAGGTGCTGACCCCGTCTCAGGAAAAGCGGTTCCGCGCCGGTGAGGATCTGGACTTTTCCTACCACACCGAAGGTGTCGGGCGCTTCCGCGCCAATTTCTATCACAAGTCGACAGGGCCGGCTGCCGCATTCCGGTATATTCCCGCAGACCTGCCAACGGTCGAATCACTGGGTCTGCCACCGGTGCTGATGCGCTTGCTGGATCATCAGCAAGGCATGATTCTGATTACCGGTTCGACCGGTACCGGCAAATCGACAACACTCGCCGCACTGATCAATCACCTCAATCAGACACGCTCACTGAACATTATCAGCCTCGAAGACCCGATCGAGTTCATTCATCCTTCGAAACAGTCTCAGGTCATTCAACGCGAAGTCGGCACGCACGTACAGAGCTTTGCAGCTGGATTACGTTCCGCCCTGCGCGAAGATCCGGATGTCATCCTCGTCGGCGAGCTGCGCGATACAGAATCGATCCAGATGGCGATGACGGCAGCGGAAACGGGGCATCTGGTGCTCGGCACCCTGCATACGACATCAGCGGTCAAATCCATCGACCGCATTATCGATTCACTGCCCGCGGAACAACGCGATCAGGGCAAGACCTTTCTGGCCCAGAGCCTGCTCGGCGTGGTGACGCAGGTATTGGTGCGCGCCATCGACGGGCACTCGCGCAAGGCCATCTTTGAGGTAATGGTGATGAACAACGCCATCGCCCGGCAACTGATGGACGACAAGACCCACATGATCCCGGCACAGATTCAGACCGGCCGCAGCCAGGGCATGCAATTGATGGATCAGGCATTGCTGGAGGCTGTCGAGCTGAGGGAGATCGACCCGGATGACGCCTATGAATACGCACTGGAGAAGCGCCCCTTCAAGCGCTACGTGACCGATGCGGCGCTGATCACAATGATCGACGATATCCAGATATGAAAGCACTGATCAACAACTTGTTGCTGGACACCATGCGACGTGGGGGCTCTGACCTCCATTTGCTCGCAGGTGAGCCGCCCCGCGCCCGTATCTACGGCAAACTGGCACCACTGGAATCAGAAGTGATTGATGGTGCCGAGCTGGAGATGTATCTGCTCGGCAATATGAACGAGAAGACCGTCGACCACTTCAACCAGCATGATGCCGTCGATTTTTCCTACGAAGTCAAAGACCTGGCACGTTTCCGCGTCAATGCCTTTCGCTACCTGCGCGGCATGGGGGCGGTATTCCGCATTATCCCAACCCAAGGTGTCACACTGGAAGATCTGGGCTTGCCGCGGGTCATCCGTGCCCTGACGCACTATCGCCAGGGTCTGATTCTGGTCACCGGCAAGACAGGATCCGGGAAGACCACCACGCTGGCCGCGATGATCGACGAAATCAACCGGTCACGCCACGGCCATATCATCACCATCGAAGACCCGATCGAATTTGTTCATCCCAACAAGAAGTGTCTGATCAGCCAGCGCGAAGTCGGCCAACACACCCCCGACTTTGCCACCGCATTACGCTCCGCCCTACGTGAAGATCCGGATGTCGTACTGGTCGGCGAACTGCGCGACCTTGAAACCATCAGCCTCGCCGTCACCGCCGCCGAAACCGGGATTCTCGTCCTCGGCACTTTGCACACCAATCGCGCTGCAACCACTGTCGACCGGATCATCAACGTGTTCCCCGCCAGGAAACAGCCACACGTCCGCGCCATGCTGTCGACATCACTACGTGCTGTCATCGCCCAACAACTGGTTGAAAAACAAGGTGAACGTGGCATGGCAGCGGCAGTGGAAATACTCATCAACACCCCTGCCGTCGCCAATCTCATTCGGGAAGGCAAGACCGATCAGCTGGAGAATGCCATGCAAAGCGGTGCCGCCATGGGCATGCAAACCATGGACACCACCTTGATCAAGATGATGGAAACCACGATCATCTCGTCGAATGAAGCCTACGCCAAGGCATTCAAGAAAGAACTGTTCGAGCATCCGGATGCATGAGCGATGGCGAGATCAATTGCATTGCCGCTGACGAGAACCACGTGAATAATTGCAACAATGACTTATCGTCATTCATCAATAGCCACTACTGCGCCTACAATAGAAGAAGCTATGTAGCTACGAGGAGGTTGCTATCCTTCTACTGCCCACACTCGATCGAGATGAAAACCACTTATCGGAACATCTCGCCCAGAAATGAGCTAGTGTAGTAGGGAACAGGCGAGAAATGCGAGCTAGCTACTGTTTTTGAAAAAACCGAGGCGGTAGCATTCACTGGGAGCGCCCGGTGAATACAACAGCCAGGGAAACAGGGCACTGTAGCCTATGTGGAACAGTTCAGCACGAGCGGGTATGCAGAGTCGCTAACACCTACCAGCGCGCAAAAGGCGGCAAGACTCAGCATCAACATTGTGAACATGATCAACTTCAGACACGGAACCTTGCGTCGCGTAACGACTCCAAAGAAACGTGTACCCGCCGGCGCCGCCTCACGCTGGTTCATGCATGCAACCTATCACATTCACCGACGCAGGCAACAACTCACATGAAAATCCGAACAACCATTCGCCATGGTTGAACAGCCAGCCAAAAAGCCCTTTAGCCTGATGGATGTCCGGATAAACACTTATCCGCTGGACATGCTTCTGCCTGACGCCATCAAGGCCATTGAAGGGGGACCGAGCATACGATTTGCATGCGCCAACCCACATTCACTGGTAGAAGCACAAAAAGACGAGGACTTCTTCAACGCCCTGCAATGGTTTGACCATGTGGTCGCTGACGGTGTCGGCGTAACGCTGGCAGCCAAACTGAAGGGCCGTTTCGGTATTCCCAGGATCACAGGCGCCGACTACTACTTTACCTTGATGGCGGCATTGAACGAAATGAGCGGGAAAAGAGTCTTTTTCCTGGGGTCAACAGAAGCCGTTCTGAACAGGATTAGAAGTCGGGCATTAATCGAATACCCAAACATCTCAGCCATTGAGACGCTATCCCCACCATTCGGCGAGTGGAGCGATCGGGAAAACGCCGAGATACTCGAAAGAATCAACAGCTTCGCCCCCGATGTACTCTGGGTTGGAATGACTGCCCCACGCCAGGAGAAGTGGATATACAGAAGCCACGATAACCTCGATGTCCCCTTTGTTGGTGCCATCGGCGCAGTATTCGATTTCTACGCGGGCACCTACCGCCGCGCACCGGTGTGGATGAGAGAATGGGGGCTGGAATGGCTCTACCGTCTATCAAAAGAACCCCGCAGAATGTGGAAAAGAAACTTTGTTTCCGCACCGAAATTCTTTTCTGCGCTACTCAGACATAGATTTCAGGGATAAGTCGATCATCTCGTCGGTCTCCCGATTCGCCTCAATTAGTCTTCACAGTCCAAACTGCGCACACCAACCACTAAAGACCTGGGGGGTACGCTCCGCGCTAACCCCATCCAGCATCACCAAGACAACACGTGAAAAACCCCGACAGTCGAGTAACCAATATGCAGGAAAAACCAGTCATTGCGGTACTTATCACCGTACACAATAGAAAAGAGACAACAATTGAAGCGCTGAACAGGCTCTCTTTACAAAAAAGACGGGGAGAGCATTTCAAGCTTCTCGTCGTCATAACGGATGATGCGAGCACGGATGGTACGGCAGATGCGATCAAGAAAAACTTCCCGGAAACTGTTGTCGTCGCCGGGAATGGCCAGCTTTATTGGGGAGGAGGCACTCGGAAAGCAT
>CAZQXF010000148.1:0-6737 GCA_964596975.1 uncultured Thiotrichales bacterium
GCAAGTTCCTTGAAGCGGGCAAAATCGACCTGATAGGAACGTTTGTCCGGTGCGGCATCGGTGTTGATTTCGATGGTCACATCAGGCATCTGCTTTTTCACTTCCTCGGCCAGATCCTTTACCTGATAGTTCCATTCGGTACGACCTACATTGATTGCCAAAAAGGCACCACCGTTGTCGGCCGGGCGACTGACGGCCCAATCCATGGCGCGGCTCATGTCCTTGATGTCGATCAGGGGACGCCACGGTGTGCCGTCCGAAAGAATGGTGATTTTTTTCGAGGCGACGGCAGCGGCGACAAAGTCATTCAGTACCAGATCCAGCCGCACGCGCTCGCTCATGCCACAGGCGGTGGGAAAGCGCAGGCTCGTAATAACGAAATCGTCATTGGCCATCTCCCTGATGGAGTTCTCGGTATTGATTTTTGACTTGGCATAGGCCGTCAGCGGATTGAGTTCGGAGTTTTCGTCTCTCGCCGCACCTTCGGCATAACCGTAAACCGAGCAACTGGATGCGAACACGTAGGACTTGACGCCAGCCTCTTTGGCGAGTTGTGCAATGCGTACCGATGATTGGTGGTTGATTTCGTCCGTAACCTGCTCGAAAGCGTTGCCCATTGGATCGTTGGAAACGGCTGCCAGATGGATGACGCTGTCGACACCTTCAAGATGTGCGGCCTGAATGTCACGCACGTCACCGTAATACTGAAAATCGATCCGCGATTCAGGCAATACGTCGGCACCCGTTAAACAGTGGCCGAAAAAGCAGGCGTCATAGCCAATCAGTTCGACGCCAGGATAGGCCTTGTGCAGTGTATCGACCAGGGTTGGGCCGATGTATCCCATATTTCCGGTGATCAGAATCTTTTTCATTGTTCAGTTTTTCCTCATCTAAAGATTGTTTTCCAGATAATCGACGACGTAGGCGGAGAAGGGAATCGAACAGGTCCAGCCGGGCGATACGGCATTGAGGACATGGGTCGATTTGGCATCTCCTTCCAGTACGAAATCCATTTCGAGTTTGCGTTCTTTGGTGTTGACCAGTTGCGCGCGAATGCCGGGTTTTCCCCACTCCTTGAAATTGTCAACATCGATATCAGTGGCCAGTTTTTGTGCCAGTGAGACCAGATGCTTGCGCGAATATTTACGCATTTCGGTAATGGCGAGCTTCGAGAAATTGAATTCTGATGATGTGAATAGTGAGGCGGAGCGCAGCCCGATCTCGAACAGGTCGTGGAGGTCGAAGCGCTCCAAACCCTGGTAATTCTCGCGCCAGAAAGCGGGAATGGCAGTCGGGCCGATTTTGGTAATACCATCGACGGTGATGGTGAAATGCACACCGAGGAATGGATAGTCCAGATCGGGAACCGGGTAAATATGTGTGCGATAGGCGCCGGGTGGTTCCTTCGATTTCAGGTAGATCCCCTTGAAGGGCAGGATCGCATAGTCCTTCGAAAACCCGAAGTCCTTGGCGATCTGATCAGCGTGGAGTCCAGCGGCATTGATGACATGACCAGCCTCAAAGGTGCCGTCGCGGGTTTGGACTTGGTTGCCCTTGCTTTTGACATAGCCTGCATTGCAGCGGAGGTCGATGCCTTCATTTCGGGCATCGGCTTCCATTTGCGCAATGACAGCGTGAGGATCGGCTGAAGAGGTTGTGGGTGAAAATATTGCGCGTCGCAGAGTTTTGACACGGGGTTCGATTTCCCGTGCTTCCTCGGCAGTGACTTCCTGCAGCTCAACGCCATTATTGCGGCCCCGCAGCAAGAGTTCGTCCAGCAGCGCATCCTCCTGTTCGTTGGCGGCGACGACGAGCTTGCCACATTTGTTCAGGAAAATCCCTTTTTCATCACAGTATTCGGTCAGCGCGCGATTGCCATCGCGCGTGAATTTGGCTTTCAGGCTGTCAGCCGTGTAATAGAATCCGGCGTGCAGGACGCCGCTGTTACGGCCGCTGGCATGTTCACCGGTGCGAGGTTCTTTCTCCAGTACCGTGACACGGGCGTCCGGGTGGCGACGCTTGAGTTCGCGTGCGATATTGATGCCAATTACGCCCGCGCCGGCGACCAGGAAATCAGTGGTCTTGATGCGGGTCACCGCAGTTTCCAGGTCGCGTTACGATAAGCCCTCGGGCCGTCGAAGCAGTACTTGTGATGCTGTGTATACATTGGCTGAGATAAGCTACTGTGACGGAAGTTGTAGAGTTGTTGCTCGTTTACCAAATGGTTCATGGGGTCCTGCTTCCTGATGGCCGCATTCACTGTTGTTTGTCCTTCGTCGAATCCATCGATTGCTTTCGTACCGCCAATTAATGCTAACTAACAATCTACGGCGGTTGCTGAATGCACTAAGAGACATAAGATTGATATCTTTTGATGCCCGGAAACCCGCAAACTCGTTCAGAGAAGGGAGTTGGTGATTCTAATCTTCGTAGTCCCAGATGTTGTGCTGGTTGCGTTGTTTCCGGGCGGACAATATCACCTTGCGCTCACATCTCGCTGTGAACTGAAGCTCAGATTGTCACGCTGGAACAGGAGGCGCAGAGTGATTGGGACGTGGTTACTGTGTTTGAGCGTGATGTTATCGGCAAATGCTCAACGTGTGGTCTACAGGCGCTGTGCGACTGGCTTGCGTTGCAGCCAGAACAGGCTCAGGAAAATGACGCCGACCAAAGGCAGTGCACCGAGATTGACCATCTCCCAGCCAAAGCGGTATTCGAAGAGCCCCGCCGACAATGATGCGATGGTGACGGCAGTGTAGACCGCGAAATCATTCAGTGCTTGTGCCTTGGCTTTCTCTTCGGGACGGTAGGTTTCGGTTAGCAGGGTCGTTCCACCGATGAAGAGAAAATTCCAGCTGATACCGAGTATCACCAGTGCCAGCCAGAAATGCCAGATGCTATGGCCGAGCAGATTGGTTGCAATGCAGAGTAAGGCCAGGACGGCGCCAGTCACCAGAATGCGTGTCACCCCGAAGCGTTGGATCAATGTGCCAGTGAAGAAGGAAGGTGCAAACATCGCCAGTACGTGCCATTGGATGACGAAAGCGGTGGCATCGAACAGGTGCTGGTGGTGCTTCATTGCCAGTGGCGTTGCGGTCATGAGGTAGGACATCACGGCGTAGCCCAGCATCGCGCAGATCACGGCGACCCGATAGGCCGGTTGTGCGGCAATTGTCATGAGTGACCGGCCTGGGCTCCGAGAGTCGTCAACAGCGCCATGCCTTGCTGCTGGCGGAAGCCGTATCACCAGCATGGTCATCAGTACCAGGAGATAGAAAGCGATGACGAACAGGAAGCCGCCCGCGAAGGGTTCAGCAGGAAAGATGGTGCGTCCCGCATTGGCGAGATTCGGACCGACAAAAGCAGCGACCACGCCACCCGCCAGTACCCATGAAATGGCACGTGGTTTGCTCGCTTCGTTTGTCACAATGTCGACTGCGGCAAATCGATAGTAGCTGCCGAAGCCGTTGAATACACCGACAAGGAAGGCGCCGGCGGAAAACAGCCAGAAGTTTCGCTGCAGAATGGCGAGGACAGCGATGACAGCACCGGCAAGGCCAAGCAGACTGCCTAGGATAAACCCAGCCCGGCGTCCCCAGCGCCCCATGATCAGTGATGCCGGAATCGAGGTCAGCATCAGGCCGAGAAACTGTAGAGAAAGCGGCAGGGTCGCCAGCGACTTGTCTTGTGCCAGCGCAAACCCGACCAGGGCGGAAATCGTGATCATCAGCGATGTGCTGCTCATCATCAAAGCCTGGCAGGCAGACAGCAGGTAGACGCCAAGGGGCAGGGGTGTTTTTTCAGGTGCGTGTGACATGTTGATTGGTCGTGAGTCTCATGGTGCGACTATTGCATGTGGCCGTGATGATTGACAGGGGCACGGCCTGACTGGTCTGGTGGGCGAACAGAATAGAATCCAGTGGTGGGGTTGTGCGCCTATTCACAGTTTCGATTTCTCGCCAATCGATATTGAGACATGAATCTGTTCCGGTCTGGCAGTATTTGTATACTGATCAAACAACAAGTCTGCGAGACCAAAGGTATGGAGTTCATGACCAAGACCGCCGTCGATGCGGCCACCTCTGCTGGTGACTATCTGTTGGCAAATTTCAAGCGACATCAGGTTGAAATCAGCGGCATCGACACTTTTTCCGTAGCGAACAGAGGGTTATCGAAGGAGATTACTTCCGAAAATGATGACGCAGCCGACAGGATCATTATTGATCTGATATCTGAACGCTATCCGGATCACAACCTGCTAACCGAAGAGACAGGTTTGATCGATAACGACAGTGAATACACCTGGATCATCGACCCCCTTGATGGCAGTTCCAATTTCGTCAATCACAACCCGTTTTTTGCCGTCTCTATCTGCCTGGCGTTGGATGATGTGCCCCTCACGGGTGTGATCTACGCGCCCTACCTGCAGGAAATCGTTGTTGCCCGTCGCGGGCATGGCTGCACCCTCAATGGCCGGCCTGTCAGGGTTTCATCGACGTCTCGGCTTGAGCAATCCTATATCGTGAGTTGTCCGGGGGGCGATCCGGACAATCAGCGTTATGCGACGATGGGTTTCGCCCTGCTCCAGACGGTCAGGGATTTTCGCATGATGGGCTCCGCTGCCATTGAGGCTTACATGATCGCGGCAGGCAGAGCGGATGCCTTTGTCACGCTCAATATTTCGCCCTGGGATGTCGCTGCGGGCGTGATCTGTGCCCAGGAGGCGGGAGGGCGTATTACCGATCTGGATGGTAATCCCTGGAAGCTGGATCAGAGTGACTTGCTGGTATCCAACGGCCTACTGCATGACACGGTTCTGACGGAACTCCAGGATGCTGGCATCCGGAGAAGTCGCCCAGCCACGCGTGAAGATTCGGTGGTGCGCGCGGTATGAGTTACAGCATTCTAGACAAGGCTTCTCTCCCCGCATACCTGGCGGATCTCCCCGCCGTCACCAATATCCTGGGCACGGGTGGTCTGCTCGATATCGAGGAGGTAGGCGACGGCAATCTCAATTATGTCTACAAGATTCGGCGTGCCGACGATCCTCAACGTGCCATCGTGCTGAAGCAGGCGGTACCTTATCTTCGTATGGTGGGTGAGGAATGGCCGCTGAGTCGCCAGCGCATGACCTTCGAGATTCGCGGTTTGCAGCTCTATAACGAACTCGTTCCCGACTTTGTTCCCACGATCTACCATGCCGATGAGGAGATGAGTGTGCTCGCGATGCAGTTCCTGGATGCGCACATCATCCTGCGCCACGGAATGATCGATGGAGTAGTGTACCCAAGGATAGGAAGCGATATCGGGACGTTCCTCGCCGAGACGCTGTTCAAGACCAGTGCGCTGGGTATGGAGAGTATCGAGCGGCGTCGCTTGATGTCGAAGTTCATACTCAATGACGAGTTGTGCAAACTGACGGAAGAGTTCATTTTCACTTTCCCGCTGATGGAGCACGCGTCGAACTATTCAAACGGTGCTACGGATGCGTATGCCCGCACGGCACTTCGAAACGACGCCGAGTACAAGTTGCGTGTTCTCAAGCTCAAGGATTCGTTCATTACCAAGTCCGATGCGTTGCTTCATGCCGACCTGCACACGGGGTCGTTCATGGTGAACGAGTCCGAGACCTATGTCATCGACATGGAGTTTGCCTACTTCGGCCCCTTCGGCTTCGACATCGGCAAGATTATCGCCAACTTCCTCCTTAGCTACACATCGCACTTCTACCATAGCGACGACGATGTCTATCAGGAATGGGTGCTTACAGAGGCCATGAAAATCTGGCGTGTGTTCGAGTCGCGTTTCCTGGCACTGTGGGCGGAGCAGGGGGACTCGGCAATGCTGATCGACGGACTGCTCGCCGATGATGAACTGGCCGAATACAAGCGGCGCTTCCTGCTCGATATCTTCCACGATACGATTGGATTCTGTGGCTGTTCACTGGCCCGGCGCACAGTTGGGATAGCCGGTGTCGCCGACATCCGTGATATCCCCGACAAGCAGCGACGGTCCGAACTGGAAATCACCAATCTCGAACTGTCAAAGTTGCTCGTATTACAACACGACAAGATCGACAGCATTGAAGACCTGGAAGCAACGCTTCGCGCCTTCTATGACAGTCGGTCGACCAACCTCCGGAGTAAGATCAGTGGATAAATCAGGTGCTTCCCCACTTCTTGGGGTCATTCCTGCTGCGGGCAGCGGTGTCCGCGCACGACCGTATAGTTATGAAATGCACAAGGGCATGTTCGCCATCGACGGCAGCCCCAATATCGAACGTCTCATCGTCAACATGCGGGACAATCTTGGTATTGATGAGGTTGTGATCATTCTGGGGTACATGGCTGACTCCATCCGTGAACACTTCGGAGATGGCAGTGATTTTGGCGTTCGTATCAACTACGTCGAAAACCAGCATCTTGACAAAGGTTGGGCCTGGTCAGTGCTGCTTGCAAAGTCCTATCTGGCTGGACGGCATGCCTGCGTGATGTTGTGCGATGAATTCTATCTGGACACGAATCACGATGAACTGGCGAAGGTCCCGTATCATGAGCATGATGTCGTGGTGGCAACGCAACGTGGTGCGACGCCTGAGCTGATCAAGAAGAATTTTTCGGTCGAGCGCGACGGAGATCGTGTGGTACGCCTTACCGAAAACCCGGTCAGCGTTCCCAACGATATACTCGGCATGGCGAATTTCATTGTCGCGCCCCAAGTGCTTGATATGCTGGAGG
>CAZQXF010000149.1:0-1715 GCA_964596975.1 uncultured Thiotrichales bacterium
CCACCCCGGCGTGAGAAAGCTGTTCGAAGAACGCCATCCCATCTACGTCGGCGGCCGGCTGCGCGGCATTTCACCGCCACCGCGCTATGCCTTCAGCCGCTACCGTCACAGCCCGCGTGAGTTGCGCCAGGAATTCAGCCGCCGTAGCTGGGGACGAACGCTCGCCTTTCATTGCAGTACACCGATGTTCTCGGCGCAAATCGCGCTCGCTGCCCGCAGCGCGCGCCAGCAGCGCGCCAACCTCGTCATCCATCCCATCGTCGACAACGGCCAGGATGCCTTGGTCGACGATTTCACCCGCATGCGCTGCCATGAACTGGCGCTGCGCGAATTCCCCGAGCAAACCACGATGCTCACCGCCCTGCCGTTTTCCAGCCGACTGGCAGGGCCACGGGAAGCCCTGCTGCACGCCATCATCCGGCAGAACTTCGGCTTGAGTCAGATCATTATCGGCAGCCACCACGCCAGTCCGGATCACGGCCATGTCGACACCGCTGATGCGGCGAGGGAATTCGTGCAACGGTTCGCAAACGAGCTGGAAATCGAGATCATCCCGATCGAAGAGACGGTCTATATCGAAGAGCGGGCCGAATATTTGCCCCTGAGCGAAGCGCCAGCCAATGCGACCGTGCAGCGGCTCTCCAGCGAGGAGCTGGAGCGCCGCCTCGAACTTGGGCTGGAGATTCCGCAATGGTTCAGCCCACCAGATATTATCGAAGAAATCCGCCGCGCCCGCCCACCTCGCCATCGCCAGGGCTTTACCGTTTTCTTTACCGGATTGTCAGGCTCGGGAAAATCCACGCTGGCGCATGCGCTGATGCAGAAACTGCGTGAGCAGGGCGATCGCAGCGTCAGCCTGCTCGATGGCGATATCGTACGCCAGCACCTCTCCTCCGAACTCGGATTTTCGCGCGCGCACCGCGACCTCAATATCCAGCGAATTGGTTTCGTCGCCGCCGAAATCACCCGCGCCGGCGGCATCGCCATCTGCGCCCCGATCGCGCCCTATCGGGAAACACGCAGAAAAGTCCGGCACATGGTCTCGACACATGGTGGGTTTATCGAAGTCCACGTCGCCACGCCACTGGCAGTGTGTGAGAAACGCGACCGCAAAGGGCTGTACGCCAAGGCTCGCAAGGGACTTATCCGGGAATTCACCGGGATCAGCGATCCCTACGAAGAACCGGAACAGGCGGAAATCGTCATCGACACCAGCGCGTTATCGGCGGTCGAAGCCAGCAATCGGATCATGCTGACGCTGGAACAACTGGGCTATATTCGATAGCCCGGTCGTCACCGCCCGGCATTGCGCCGGGCGGAAACCAATTCCATTATGCGTAGAGCTTGGGCACACCCAACTGCTCATGAATGGCATTGGCCTGCTGCTGCGAGATATTCAAACCCTTCGCCAGCTTGTCGAGATACTGCGCCTCGGCTTGCGAATCCAGATCGATCGCCAACAGCGACATGAAATAGACCTGCTGCTCCATGCCCCGTGGCACACTCTGAATCAGGTCTTCCAGGCTGGTTTGCGATGTCATTTCGCGGCGCACCAGCTCCAGCTCTTCCTGGGTAACGTCATCGCCCAGGTGCTCGGTCAGCTTGCGCTGCTCCTCGGCATCGATCTCGCCGTCGGCCTTGGCCGCTGCAATCATGGCGCGCAGCATGATCTCGGCCTCTTTCTCCTGATCGGGCGTCGCCTCGATCTGGTTGGC
>CAZQXF010000149.1:1815-6699 GCA_964596975.1 uncultured Thiotrichales bacterium
CCCGCCCAGTGCGTTGCTGGAGCCGCTGCTGCCTCCCATCATCTTCCCGATACCGCGCGCGGCGATCATGCCAATGGCGACTTTTCCAAGTGTTCCTGCAAGACTCATAATGTATCCACCTCAACCTTTGTATGCATGAGTGACGACTGTGATGTTCGTCACAGACAGTGTAGCACCCGCTATCGTCACGATAGCGGTGGCAATGTGACTTTCTGTGAATGAAAACGGGGATATCGGCACCAGCAGACGGCCAACCGCCGATGCGATATAGTGCCTGCCCAATGCACAGCAGCCTGATACATCATGGACGACAGCGCACGTAACAAGACCCTCATCTGGAAAATCGCAGTGATTTTCCTGCTGGCCCTACCCAACGTTGTCTACCTGTTTCAAAACCCCGACAAGAAAGCTTTTACGGCATTGTTGCTGTCACTGATGCTGCTGACCGGGATTGTCCGGGTCACTTATGACAGACCCTGGATATTGGCGCTGGTCAGCCTGCTACTGGGTCTGATCTCCTACGTCGACATCATCCATCTACTGGACTACGGCGCACACCTCTCCGTTGGCGGAATCGGTGCCATTTTCGATACCGACCCCAAAGAGGCCAGTGAGTTTTTCCTGGCGGTTTCACCAACGACACTGCCGCTACTATCGATATTCGCCGTTGCCACTGTGCTCCTGGTTTGGCGCTATCCGGGCCGTCAACAGCACCCGACTTCACGTAAGCAGCAATTCGCCACGCTGCTACTGATCCTTCTGCCGATCATCGACTTTTCAGGCAAAGGCAGTAGTTGGCACTCCGCACCAATGACGACGATCAAAGCCATGTTCGACTATCGAGCCGAAAGCGCGCGCATAGAAGAACTTCTGGCGCAACATGAAGGTCATCATTTCGATGCAACACGGAGGATGTCGTCCCCAGGCCCCGAGCACTATGTGCTGATCCTGGGGGAATCAGTACGACGCGATCACCTGGAACAATACGGGTATGAACGCAAGACATCCCCACGGCTCGCGGCGCGCGACGATATCTTGATATTCACCAATGTCGTCTCCCCGGCGAATCAGACTCGCCGCGCCGTGAAAATCATGCTATCTCCAGCAACCGCCCTCGATCTTTCCGATTACTATCGCAAAGGCACCCTTATCGGGCTGGCAAAGGAAGCCGGATTCCACACGGCCTGGCTATCGAACCAAGGGCGCTATGGCGAACATGACACGGAAGTCAGCAGCATTGGTCGCGAAGCGGATGTCAGCGTCTTCACCAATACCGATTGGATCACCCATTCACTTGACGGACAGCTGATTGCGCCTTTTCAACACACGACCCGAAACATCGATCATGATCAGCTGACAGTCGTCCACCTGCAAGGGAGTCATGGCAGCTATTTCAAACGCTATCCCCCTGATTTCGATATTTTTCACGATCTCCCACCGAAACTGCCAGCAACCGATCAGGACCTGGCCAACGCAGTCAATGCCTACGACAATTCCCTGCGCTACACCGATCATGTGGTTGCCGAATTGATTGAGGCGCTGGATACAGCCAATGCACCCGGCTGTGCGATATACACGCCTGACCATGGCGAGGTGCTTGGCGAGGAAAACCGTCGCACGACTCACGGCTTCCCGACAGTAAAGCGCGCCGAAGCAGAAATCCCCTTTTTCATCTGGTGCAGCAAATCTTTCCGCCAAGCGCACACCGCGACATGGGCACGCCTGCAGGCCAACCGGTACCTCCCATTCTCCACCGAGCATCTGTTCGACCTGCTGGCCGATCTGATGTCCATCCAATACCGCGGGGAAAATCCGCACACCAGCATTGCCAATGCCGCATTTACCCCGCCGAAAACACGTTTTCTGCTGGGCACCAACGGCAAACCCACTTCCTATGAATCTTTCGCTGCAGCAGGAACCGATCGGTGATTGACGGGCCACGCCCTGACCTTGCGATATTTGTCTCCTATTCTGGACAGGGAGGTGTTGAACAGGTCATCAACAACCTCGTCCAAGGGCTTGCCGCAGACAGCTGCCATATCGATCTGTTGCTGATAAAGGCAAAAAGCCTGCATTTGAAAGCATTCCCAGAAGGCGTCAATGTCATTAAACTGGAAAGCAACCACAGTGCTACCGCACTCCCCGAACTGGTCCGCTATCTGAAACAACGCCGCCCCCCGGTCTTGATGGCAGTTCGTCATCGCGCGCTGAAAATCGCCGTGATCGCACGCCTGCTCAGCCAAACCGATACTCGGATTGTCGGACAGATACACACCACGGCATCCGTTGCACTGACGCGCAACAGCCGCTTGAAGAAAGCCCTGTGGGAACTCGAAACGCGCATTTTCTATCGCATGGCCGACAAGATGATTGGCGTGTCCAAAGGCGTCGCCGACGACATCCGGCAAATGGCCAGGCTGCCAGCGGAAAAAGTCGCTGCGATCTATAACCCGATCATCACACCAGCCCTGCAACAACTCGCACAGGAAGAAGTCAATCACCCATGGTTCAATGACCACCAGCTCCCAGTCATCATCAGTGCCGGCCGGCTGACCGCACAGAAAGATTTCCCGACATTGATTCGGGCATTCGCGCGCCTGCAGCAAAATCTGCCCAGCCGTCTGCTGATTCTCGGTGATGGCGGTGATCGCAGCGCACTGGAAGCGCTGACGAAGGAACTCAACCTGGCGCATGCCATCGACCTGCACGGCCACGTTGACAACCCGTTTGCCTGGATGCGCAACGCCGATCTCTTCGTACTCTCATCAATCTGGGAGGGCTTCGGCAACGTGCTTGCCGAAGCCATGGCCGTTGGCACCCCCGTCGTCGCGACCGATTGTCCAAACGGGCCGAGGGAAATTCTGCAGTCCGGTCGCTATGGAAAACTCGTACCCCCCGGAGACCCAGCCGCCCTGGCTACAGCCATCACCGACACACTCCGTCAGCAACGGCAGCACCCTGATTTTTCCGCGGCGCTAGTCGATTTCACCATAGCATCCGCTGCCCGCCACTATGCGCAAATACTCCGGCTCGGCTGCGCCGAAAACGAATAGACTGTTACAATCGGCAACGGCGTCTCTTCCCAGCAAAGGCAACAGCATGCTGCTCTCCCACCGCTACAACTTCCTTTTCGTGCATATCGCCAAGACCGGGGGGACCAGCGTGCGCGCAGCGCTGAACAAGTTGCGCTGGCGCGATCCGATGTATGCACTGATGTTTCCCTGTCACAAGCTCAGTCAGCTCAGCGGGCATCGCCTCGGCACCAAGTTTCCGCGTCACAGCAAGATCATTGCCGCGAAGGAAATGCTGCCGGAGGAATTTTTTCAGCAGCTCTACAAGTTCGCCTTCGTGCGCAATCCCTGGGACCTGCAGGTCAGTTCGTTTCACCATATTCGTCGTGAGCGGCCACAGGTGATGAACGGCATCGACGATTTCAACGACTTCATGCGCTGGAAATTCGATCCTGAGCGGCCTTACCAGTATCACATCGACACATCATTGCAGCTGCAAAGCGATTATCTGATCGATCTGCATGGCAAGCTGCTGACCGATTTCATCGGCCATACTGAACGGCTACAGCAGGATTTCGACGAAGTCTGCGACAATATCGGCATTCCCCATGTGGAACTGCCGCGCAAACGTGCAGCCAAAGACCGGAAAAAGGATTTCCGCAGCTACTACGCTGATGACACAGCCGAAATAGTGGCACAGCATTTTTCCCGCGATATCGACATGCTCGGTTATCGCTTCGACCCGACTTGACCGGCAAGCCATGCAGCGCATTCTCCTGATCCGTCTCAGCGCCATTGGTGACATCGTCTTTGCGTCACCTGTCATTCATGCATTACGACAGCGCTACCCGGAAGCCCATATCGCCTGGCTCACCGAACCGGCCCAGGCGCAGTTGCTGGAACACCATCCTGGTCTGGACGAGGTCATCGTCTGGCCAAAAGCCAAATGGAAACAGCTGTGGAAAGCACGCAAGCTGCGCACCCTGCTGCATGAATACCGCATTTTTTCCGCCAACCTGAAAGCACGCCAGTTCGATACCGCGATCGATATGCAGGGCCTGCTGAAAAGCGGCATCTGGGCGCGAATATCACGCGCATCGGAGCGTATCGGGCTGGGTTCACGTGAGGGCAGTCAGTATTTGATGACGCGGGTCATCGAAAAAGGCGGTGACGCGGCCATGATCGGTTCCGAATATCGCTATCTCGCGACAGAACTGGGACTGAACACCACCCCCTTTCCAATGCAGGTGCAAAGCGATTTGCGCTCCCTGCGTCGTGCCGAGGCGATGATCGAAGAAAACGGCCTGAGCGATGGCTTTACTGTCATCTGCCCCTTTACCACCCGACCGCAAAAACACTGGTTCGACGATGCCTGGCGGACACTGATCCCAATGATTCACGAACAGCTCAAGATGCCCGTCGTCATGCTGGGCGGGCCAGGCGACACCGACGCGGCGAAAAACATCAGCGACGGCATCGACATCATCGACCTGACCGGCACGACCTCCCTGCTGGAAGCCAATGCGCTGATCAGCCGCTGCGCACTCCTGATTGGCGTCGATACCGGCCTCACCCATTTAGGTAGCGCCTGGGAAAAACCCACGGTCGCCCTGTTCGGCTCGACCTGCCCCTACCTGAAAACCGACAGCCCGCGCACCCGCATCATCTGGCACGCGCTCGACTGCTCTCCCTGCCGCCGCAACCCCAGCTGCAACGGACAATTCACCTGCCTGCGCAACATCACGGCGGGCGAGGTGCTGAAAGAAGCGCAGCAGGCGCTGGCTGCGTGAGGGTCCTGCACGTCGAAACCGGCCGCCATCTCTATGGTGGCGCCCGCCAGGTAGCGTGGATTATCGAAGGATTGCAGCGCCAC
>CAZQXF010000150.1:0-6638 GCA_964596975.1 uncultured Thiotrichales bacterium
ATACATCAGGATAAAGAGGCGGAACTTTACCTGAATTCCCGGCAGGTTTCATCGCCACGCGGCATTATCACCGAGGTTCGCAGTCCTTCCGCGATCTCGGCGGTCGTCAACGCGCCTGTGGTTCAGTCTGCTTTGAAGATGTCGGCGTAACGGCGGCTGACCGGGAGTGGCGTCGGGTGGCCGTGGAGTTTGACGATCGCTCTGCCGGAGAAGGTCTTTCTGTATTGCTCGATGGCCTGTACGCGAACGATCACGCTGCGATGTATGCGCCAGAATCTGTCAGGGTCCAGTTCGGACTCCAGCGATTTCAGCGCAGTGCGGATGACCCACTCGCCATCCTGGGTGACGACGGTGGTGTATTTGTCGGCAGACTGGAAATAATCGATCTCCTCGACAGCAAGCAGGTGGATCTGACCTCGATGGGATGCCTTGATCCATTGCAGATAGCGGCTGGCGTGAGGCGCCGGGTCGAGCGTCTTCAGCAGCTCGAGCACAGCGGGCGGCAAGGGGGAATGGCCGTGTATGGCGTTGTGGCGCTTGAGCCGGTCGATGGTTTTCAGTAGCCGCTCATCGGAAACAGGTTTGAGCAGGTAGTCTACCGCCGATTTTTCAAAGGCTTCGACGGCAAACTGGTCGTAGGCGGTGACGAAGACGATATGCGTATCCGGCGCCAGGGTCCCGGCGACCTCCATGCCATTCAGCCCGGGCATCTTGATATCGAGAAAGACGAAATCGGGTTGCCAGCGCGCATACGCTTCCAATGCGGCATTGCCATCGCCAGCCTCGGCGCAGATCACCAGCTCGGGCCAGTGGTGGTCCAGCTGCTTGCGCAGGTGGCGGCGCAAGTTGGCTTCATCGTCCACGATCAGGGCAGTCGGGCGAGGCATCAGGATGTCTCCGTTGAAGTCGCGGGCAGCACCAGCGCTGCTGTCACGCCACCGCAGTCGTTTTCCACCAGCGACAGCGTTGCCTGCGCGCCGTAGATTGCTTGTAGCCGGGATCGGATGTTGGTCAGGCCCGTGCCGGTTTTTCCGCTGTCGGCCATGCCCTTGCCGTTATCCACAATCACGATGTGGATCTGCTGGTTCTCCTGTGTGAAAGTAATTTGAATGGCGCCACCAGTCACGGTGTTTTCCAGGCCATGCCGCACGGCGTTTTCCACCAGGGGCTGAACCAGCAGTGGCGGCAATTTCAGGGATAGCATTTCTTCCGCACAGTCGATGTGAAAATGCAAACGCTCCCCCATGCGAACCTGCTGGATATTGAGGTACGCCGTCAGCAGCTTGATTTCATCGCGGATCGTGGTGTGTGGCTGGCGGGTTCTCGACAGGCTGGTGCGCAGAAATTCACTCAGGTTCTCCAGCACTTTCCGGGCGCTTTCCGGATCGTTGTCGATCAGGCTGATGACGTTTGCCAGTGCGTTGAAGAGGAAATGCGGCTCGATCTGCGCTTGCAGCAGACGCAGTTGGGTTTCGGCCAGATGCCTTTCGTGTTCGCTGCGCTGGCGGGCGTCTTCCTGGAGTTGGAGCGCCTGGCGCGCGAGTTTTTCACGCGAGTGAAAAAACCAGGAAATGACAATGCCGAACAGCAATGCGGCAAACAGCGGGATGACAATCGCTTTTTGACGGATACCCGAGTCAGGACCGATCAGTAGCGTCAGGCGGGTATCGGTCAGCAGCGCGCCGATGATGACGCCAATGAGGCTGCCGACCGGGATGCCGATCAGATAGCTGAGAAAATCGTCCTTGCTGCAATGCCGTATCCGGATCAGGGCTTTGATGGTGGTGTAGATACTGATGCCGATGGTTTCAGCGAACACCAGGTTGTAGCCCAGGCCATTGCCGCTCACCAGATTCAGGAATATGGCGATCACCAGGCAGAACAGCAGCAGCAAAGCGATTTCCCGCCAGGAGAACAGCGATTGGTCATCTGTTGGCTGCATACTCAGAAGCTGCCCTGCCAGCTCAAAAATAATTGTCCATCGTCTGGCAGTTGACGCCAGGCGGCGGCATCGGCGCCGCCAAAGCGTCGCCATCCGGCCTCGACCTGTTGCCAGTCCAGTTTGTAGCTGGCCTTGGCCGTGGCGACCCATCCCCGATCGTTCGGAGTATAGAGTAATTCCAGTGAGGGTTCGAAAGACTGGCCTTGCCGGGAAATCCGCAGCAGCGTATTCCATTGCAGCAAGTTGTTCTGTTGGAAGGCCTGTCGATTGAATGCAATATTGCCGGTTACCGCAGCGGGGTTCGCGAGAGCGGAATCGAGCAGCTTGCGTTGCTGCTGTGTCAGCGCATTCAGTGCGTGCCACTGTGCCCGCGAATAGGCTGTTTCATCGAACCAGGCTTCACCCAGCAATCCCCAGCCGCTGGCGTGGGTCCAGCCGAGGCCGGCAAGCGCCTGAATACCGTGATGCTGCCGTTGTTCGACAAACGGATTGTCTTGCGCCAGCAGTGTTTGGGCGCCCGGAAATGTCAGCCGGTTGAGCCGTTGGCGGTAATCCTGTTGCCACAGCAATGAAGCATGCCATTCTACCGAGTCGCTGGGCACCCTGCTGATGCCAAACCCGACTTGCAGCCGGGTTCGCTGGCTGTATCGGGCCAGGGCATGGAAATCCGCCGTTTCAAGGCTCTGGTAGTACTTGAGCGCCAGTGATTCCTCGTGGTGGCTGTCGCGCTGCTCGCCCCGTCCGGGGTTACTCCAGACGATGCTGAGTGCGGAGGTTTCAGCAAATTTTTCCAGCGTCAGCAAGTCGATGCCTTTGAGGGTGTTTCTATACAGCTGCCGACGGTCTTCCTGCTGGATCACATCGAGCGGACGGAAGCCGAAGCCCACCCCCCAGCTGATGATTTTGCGCCCGATGCTGATGTCCTGCCTGGCCAGTTGCTTGTCGAGATACAGTTCATTGAAAAAGGATCGCTGCCGGGGTCTGGCTTGCTGTCGGGCGCGATTGCGCAAGGTCGCGGTGGCATTGAATCCCTTTTTTTGTCCACTCAGTTCCAGGTTTTGCTGACTGCTGTTGCCAGCTGTTGGAATCACGCGGTCGGGCACGAAATATTGGCTGCTGTCATTGCGGCTCGTCGTGTCGCCAGTGATGCGCAAAACAGCGCTGATATTTCTGGCGTGGATGTTCTCGGATATCAGGATTATGCTGACAAGGGCGAGGAGGCGCAGCGTCATGGTGACAGATCTTCCAGCGTATTGCGCACCAGAAACATCGGATTGAAATATTTGTCGGCAATGTCACGTGGCTGGATTTTCAGGTATTCGATGACGGTTTTCCGGTTTTTCTGAATGGCGTCGATCAGGGTTGTTGCAACCACCTGTTCGTGGCCGTCGCGTTGGCTGGTAGTGAAACTGGCGTGCTTGGCCAGCTTGCCGGAGCCGACATAGAGATCAGCCTGCAATGGCCGCGAATCCTTTTGGGCGACCAGCAGTTCAATGCGGGGGTAGGTCACGCCCTGGCGTGTCGCTGTCAGCGCCAGTTTGAGCGCGGGCGTGTCATTGACGGTGGTTTCTTCCAGCAGTGTGGCCTGGTAGTCATCGGCCCAGGTCATGGTGGCGATGTCTCCGGCCGATGCTTCACCGAGGAGTTTTTGCATGGCGGTCACGCGGATGGGACGACGACTCTTGGGCATGACGATCCAGAACCTGTCGTCCAGCATCAGCATTTTCTGGCCGCGCTCACTGGGATGCTGGAACAGCACCAGAGAGCGGTGGCCGGGTTTGAGGAAAACAGCGTACTCGCGTTTTTTGTCCAGTGAGCCGTGCTTGTACAACAGAATGCGCGTGTTGACCTGAACCGAGTCGGCCGGCAGACGGAAGTGGTCCGCGGCTTTCAAAATGTCCTGCATGTCCGCTGCAAGAGCGGGTGAGGAAAAGGCGTTGATCATCATCAGCGCCATCAATAATCTAAACATGAGCCAATGCCTCCACGATGGGTTTCCTTGCGGTTTTTCTGGCGACCAGCCAGGCGGCGATCAGCGACAGCGCCAGCACGCTGATCGCAGTGAAAAAATAGAGTGGCAGGTGGATATACACGACCAGCGGATAGCCCTGTGATCGCGCGGGCGGTGGCGGCATTTGAAAGTCCATGGCGTAGAAGAACAGCGAGACGCCAACCGCGATGAGCATGCCGATGGCAACACCGCTGATACCCATCACCAGCGCTTCCAGCACGAAATTGCGCACGACTTCCCGGGGTTGTGTGCCCATGGCGCGCAGCGCACCGATTTCCCGCGTCCGCTCGACGACGGTCATCGACAGGGTGTTGGTCACGGCGAACAGCACCATCAACAGAATAACGACCCCCAGTAAGCCAAAAATCCGGTTATAGAGGCCGCGAACCGCTTCGTAATAAAATGCGGTATCCCGCCAGCTTTGCACCGCCAGTTCGGGAAAGCGGGCGTGAATTTCCCGCACCATCCGATCGGTATCAGGTGTGTTGTAGAGGTAGACCGACAGGGTGCTGATTTTGTGCGTTTGCAACAAGGCTTGCGCCTGTCCGATATCCATCAGCAGTGCGCGCTTGTCGATTTCAGGAACACCGGAATTGAAGATTCCCTGAACGGTGACATCGATGGCGTTGAGCGAGCCCTCCACGGTATTGGACAGCAGTGTCAACGAACTGCCGGGGCGTGCGTTCAGGATTTTGGCGAGTCCTTCTCCGATCATTATCTGTGGGTCTTCGTCTTTTTTCTGTCGTGCGCTCAGGGTGTGGCCCTGAAGGATTTTCAGAAAGGGCCCTTTGACCTTGAACTCTCCCGCTGCAACGCCCTTGCCGACGAAAACGGTGGATTTGTCGCCATTGCTGATCAGTCCGTTGAATTCGAGTTTCGGTAGCACCGCGCGAACACGTTCGTCACGGAGTAATTCCTGGCGGTAGCGGGTATCGTCCTCCAGCCCGAATTGCAGCGGCTTTTCGCCTTGCCGGTCGAAATAGTCGTGCTGGGCAATGACAATGTGCCCATTGTCACGCGCGGCCATTTCCTTGAGTGAATCGTAGGTATAAAAGGCGAATCCACCCGCCACCAGAATGCCCACGACGCCAACGGCGGTGATGATGATGGTGACCAGTGCGCGGCGTTTGTTGCGCCAGACGTTGCGTATCGCAAATCTAAGCCATTTCATGGTGCGTGACCTCTCCGTTTTCGTAGAGCGCGCCATCGCGCATCGAAAAGACCCGGTCGCAGCGAGCCGCCATGCGTTCGTCATGGGTGGCGATGAGAAAGGTGGTTCCCTGCGCTTTGCCCAGTTCATGCATTAATTCGATCATTTGCGTAGCGGTTTGGGTATCGAGGTTGGCGGTGGGTTCATCGGCGATTACCAGTTTGGGTTGGTTGACCAGGGCGCGAGCGATGGCAACGCGTTGCCGTTGTCCACCGGAGAGATGGTCGGGCCGGTGGCTGGCAAATTCGCTGAGGCCGACCCGTTCGATCATTGCGGCAGTGCGTTGTTGGCGCTGCTTGACCGGTTCACCGCTGAGCAGCAGCGGGTATTCGATATTTTCCTGCGCCGACAGCACCGGCAGCAGGTGGTAGCTCTGAAAGACGAAACCCATGTTTTCACGGCGCAGTAATGTACGTTGCCGGGCGTCGAGGTCGCTGATGTCGCAGCCGAGAAATTCGACTGCGCCCTGGTTGGCGTCGTCGAGTAGCCCGCAGATATTCAGCAAGGTACTCTTGCCACTGCCCGAAGGGCCTTTCAGGGCAGCAAAGTCTCCCGGCTCTAGCCGCAGGGAAACGTTTTTCAATGCGGTGATCCGGGCGTCTCCCATGTCGTAGTGTTTATGAATGCCCCGCAGTTTCAGTACTGGTGTGAGGCTGTCTGGCGAGGCGTGTCCATTGGATGAGGCCGCGATTTTCATGGCCTATTGCTCCGTGAGCGCGGTCAGGCGCTGTTTCACGATGCGGGCGTAATAGTTGTCACCTGGCCGGGCGTCCAGCGCCTGTTTCAGGTATTTTCTCTCCCGTGCCCTGTCGTCCTCATGTTGTGCGATATTGGCGCCTTGCAGATAGATGCGTTGGCGCACTTCCGGAGGCGCCTTGGGAAAGACTTCCTGCTCCACGGTTTCTGCGAACAGGTCTTTTGCATCCTGAAAGCGGTTGGAAAAAGACGGAACCTTGAGGAATGTGGTTAGTGCCACCAGCCGCGTTTCGATGCTGATGACCGACAGCCGTTCATATTGATCATCGTGCTCAGGGCCCAGCATTGTCAGCGCCTTGTCGATATGATCCAGTCCCTTGTCAAGGTATTGGATGCGTTTCCACGGTAGCCATCCGTCCCGGGCGATGAGGGTTTCGGCAGCGCCGAGATAGGCCAGGTAGAGTGGGTTGTCGGGCTGCGCCGTGACCAGTTGGCGAAAACCGGCATAGGCTTTTTCTACGGCCTCTTCGTCACCTCTCAGTCCTTGCTCGAAGGTGGACTGGGTGTCGGTGAAGCTCGGTGGTTCCGCGGCGGCAATGAGTGGCAACAGGATCAGCAAGGCGGCGACGATCAGGCTGGAAAAATTGTATTTGGTCATATGGCGTCTCTGTCAGTATCGGTGGTCGATGGACAGAGACTATCGCCGTTCAAGTCACGTTGCCGGGCGATGTGACGAATGATGTCTGGCGTGGATAAGGGGTGAATGGCGGCGATGAATG
>CAZQXF010000151.1:0-6624 GCA_964596975.1 uncultured Thiotrichales bacterium
CCAGCCCGTCATCCTCGCAGGACGCGGGGATCCAGCCACAGGGATGTGAACCACCTTCTTAGTTGCCCTCCCTGGCACTGGATTCCGGCGTCCATGCCGGAATGACGCCATTTGGCACGGGAGATCACGCCCGACAGCTGCCTGCGGATAATCGGAAGCATTGGTGGGTGGCAAGCGGGTCCGTTGAATCGGGGTAGCGTGAATTCGCCGTGGGTACCCCATCGAAAACGTGCTTTTGCCTGCGCAATCGCCGATAATCGGCGGCTTCATGCGCGTTGAGTATCTATTCCGGGAGTAATCGATTGATGTATCTACGCCTATTCGCCACGGTTTTGCTGTGTGCCGTGCTTGTATCAGGCATCGACCGCCCTGCCTTTGCACTGTCAGGTTCACTGCCGTCGTTCACTGAGTTGATCGAGAAGAACAGCCCCGCTGTGGTCAATATCAGTACCGTACCGCGTGCGGGCGCGTCGGAATTGGGTGGGCAGTCGCAAGTCCCCAGTGAGGAGGAGTTAGGTGACTTCCTGAAAAAATTTCTCGAACGTCATCGTGGTGAAGAGACCCCGCCAATACCCGACGATGGGGAGGAGGCCAACTCTCTCGGTTCCGGGTTCGTGATCTCTCCAGATGGTTATATTCTCACCAATCACCATGTCGTCAAGAACGCTTCCGAGATCGTCGTGCGTTTCAGCAATCGCCAGGAATACAAGGCGAAACTGATTGGCAGTGACGTTCGTACCGATGTGGCGTTGTTGAAGATCGACGCCGACAACCTGCCGACGCTCAAACTCGGCTCGTCGGAGAAGCTCAAGGTGGGGGAATGGGTGCTGGCGATCGGTTCGCCATTCGGTTTTGAACATTCCGCCACGGCGGGTATCGTCAGTGCCAAGGGGCGGGCATTGCCGTCTGAGCAGTATGTGCCTTTTATTCAGACCGATGTCGCCATCAATCCCGGAAATTCCGGTGGGCCGTTGTTCAATCTCGAAGGCGAGGTCGTGGGCGTCAATTCGCAGATCTACAGCCGCACTGGCGGCTTCATGGGCTTGTCGTTCGCGATTCCGATCGATGTGGCGATGGATGTGGCAGAGCAGTTGAAGACGACCGGCAAGGTGTCGCGCGGCTGGCTGGGTGTCTACATCCAGGAAGTCACTGGGGAACTGGCCGAATCATTCGGGCTGGATCGTCCACATGGTGCGCTGGTGGCGCAGGTCATCGCCGACAGCCCGGCCGAGAAGGGCGGGATTCAGGTCGGTGATGTGATCCTGAGCTTCGATGGCCACCCGATCTCTCACTCCTCTGACCTGCCGCCCATGGTTGGCCGCTTCCATGTCGGTGCCGAAGCGGAGGTTGTGATCTTGCGCGGTGGCAAGGAGATGCGCCGAAAGATCACGATCGAGCCACTGCCGGGCGATGATCAGATCGCGGCGCGTCGGCAAGGCGTCGATAAAAATCGGGTGGCACGGCTCGGTATCGCCGTCGTGCCCTTGTCGAAAGAGGTCAGTGAAGCCTTGAGCATCTCCAAGGGGGTGCTGGTCGACAAGGTGTCGCGAGGTGGTGCCGCCGCTGAAGCGGGGGTACGCGAAGGTGATGTCATTGTTTCGATCAACAACCACAATGTCGATAGCGTCCAGGCGCTACACGAGCTGGTGCCGCAACTGCCCGCCGGTCGATCCTTGCCGATGCTGGTAAGGCGGCCAGGCGGGCCGGTTTTTCTTCCGCTCAAGCTGCCTGCGAAATAATCAAGTCGTGGCGCAGTTGACGCTCTATTACCGCGAAGGCTGCCATTTGTGCGACGATATGGCGTTTTCGCTGCGGGCATTGCTTGCTGATACCGCTCATCGGGTCAAGCATGTCGATATCGACCGGGACGAGGCCTTGCGCCAGCGCTTCACGGCGGATGTGCCGGTGTTGTGTCATGGTGATGAGGTCGTTTGCAAGCACTTTCTAGACTTGGAAAAGCTCACTCAGTTTCTTGGAGAAAATCATTAATATCAAGAATATACGCAATTTCTCGATTATTGCGCATATCGACCATGGCAAGTCCACACTGTCTGACCGTCTGATTCAGACCTGTGGAGGTTTGTCCGAGCGCGAAATGTCCGCGCAAGTACTCGATTCAATGGATCTCGAACGGGAGCGCGGCATCACCATCAGGGCGCAGAGCGTGTCGCTGAACTACAAGGCGAAGGATGGTGAGATCTACCAGCTCAATTTCATCGACACCCCTGGTCACGTGGACTTCAGCTACGAAGTCTCGCGTTCGCTGGCGGCCTGTGAAGGCGCGCTACTGGTGGTCGATGCCTCGCAGGGTGTCGAGGCGCAGAGCGTGGCCAACTGCTATACCGCCATCGACATGGACCTGGAAGTGATTCCGGTTCTCAACAAGATCGATCTGCCGGCAGCGGACCCCGACAGCGTGAAGCAGGAGATCGAGGACATCATCGGCATCGACGCCACCGACGCGCTGGATGTCAGCGCCAAGACCGGCCAGGGCATCGACGAGCTACTGGAGCAGCTGGTGGCACGTGTACCACCACCACAGGGCGAAGCGGACGCGCCGCTCCAGGCGCTGATCATCGACTCCTGGTTCGACAATTACCTCGGGGTTGTGTCGCTGGTTCGGGTGATGCAGGGCACGCTGCGCAAGCGGCAGAAGTTGCAGGCCATGTCGACTGGTGTCATTCACCAGGTCGACAAGGTTGGCATTTTTACCCCCAAGGCGCTGGACCAGGATGAGTTACCCGTCGGTTCGGTGGGATTCGTGATTGCCGGCATCAAGGATATCGATGCCGCGCGTGTCGGCGACACCTTCACCGATGCGGCCAATCCGGCGGCTGAACCGCTGGAAGGCTTCGAGGAGGTGCAGCCGCGGGTCTTCGCCGGGCTCTACCCGGTGAGTTCCGATGACTACGAAAACCTGCGTGATGCGCTGAACAAGCTGAAACTCAACGATGCGTCGCTGCATTACGAGCCGGAAACTTCGCAGGCGCTGGGTTTTGGTTTTCGCTGTGGCTTCCTTGGCATGCTGCATATGGAGATCATCCAGGAGCGGCTGGAACGCGAATACGATCTCGATTTGATCACCACGGCGCCGACGGTCGTCTATCAGGTGGAGACCACCAAAGGCGAGGTACTGGAGATTCACAACCCGTCTGAACTGCCGCCGGTCAATGAAGTCAACGAAATCCGCGAACCCATTATCCAGGGCAATATTCTGGTGCCGCAGGAATATCTCGGCGAGGTGATCAAGCTGTGCATCGAAAAGCGTGGCGTGCAAACGAAAATGCTCTACACCGGCAAACAGGTATCACTGAGCTATGAGCTGCCAATGAGCGAGGTCGTTGTCGATTTCTTCGACCGTCTGAAGTCGGTCAGTCGAGGCTATGCATCGTTCGACTACAGCTTTCTGCGCTTCCAGGCAGCGCCTTTGGTGAAGGTCGATATTCTCATCAATGGCGAGCGGGTAGATGCGCTGTCGGTGATCCTGCACCAGACGGTGGCGCAAAGCCGGGGCAGGGAATTGACCTCGAAAATGCGCGATATCATCCCCCGGCAGATGTTCGAGGTGGCGATTCAGGCGGCGATCGGCAACAACATTATCGCCCGTACCAACGTCAAGGCGCTACGCAAGAACGTACTGGCCAAATGTTATGGTGGCGATGTTTCCCGCAAGCGCAAGTTGCTGGAAAAACAGAAAGCGGGCAAGAAACGCATGAAAATGGTTGGCAAGGTGGAAATTCCACAGGAAGCCTTTCTCGCCGTGCTGAAAACGGAGAAATAAGAATTTGAACAAGTTTATCCATATTGATCTCGAATTCGTGCTGGTCGCCGGCACCTTGCTGACCGGCGTGATCTGGCTGATCGATAAATATTACTGGCGGCCGCGGCGCGAGGCGCGGAGTGGCTCGAAAGGTGATATTCCGGAGCCATGGTATGTTGAATATGCCCGCTCGTTTTTTCCGGTGCTGCTGGTGGTACTGGTGCTGCGGTCCTTTATTGTCGAGCCGTTCAGAATTCCGTCCGGTTCGATGATCCCGACGCTGATGGTGGGTGACTTCATCCTCGTCAATAAATACGCCTACGGAATCCGTCTGCCGGTCGTGCACACCAAGATCATCGATGTCGGTGAGCCGAAGCGAGGGGATGTCGTTGTGTTTCGTTATCCCCGAAACCCCGATCTCGATTACATCAAGCGCGTGATTGGCGTGCCCGGTGACCATATTTCGTACCGCAACAAGCGGCTCGTCATCAATGGTGAGGTAATCCCGAAAAAATATCTCCACCCTTATGATGCGCAGGATGAATATTTTAGCAAATATGATGAGGTCTACCTCGAAAAACTGGGTGATGTAGAGCATAAGGTGCTCAATAACAAGTCACGCACACGCAGCGCTGGTGGTGAATATGTCGTGCCCGACGGACATTATTTCGTCATGGGTGACAATCGCGACAACAGTAACGACAGCCGCTTCTGGGGTTTCGTCCCAGAGGAGAATCTGGTTGGGCGTGCAATGGTCATCTGGATGCATTGGAACTTTACCCGGAACCGGGTTGATTTCGAGCGTATTGGCACCGTCATTCATTGAGGAATATGGGGTGCGGTGAAAAATGCTCGTGCAAATTGTCAGGATTGGAAAATGAATGAATCAGGATCGAGATCGTCATTGAACGTCCAGCGGGGCGCCGGGCTTTTTACCGTGCTGATCTTTCTCTCCCTATTGGGTTTGGCCGCGTTGACGGCACTGAAGCTGGTTCCCGTCTATCTGGAATATGGCGTGGTCAAGAAGGAGCTGCAAGCGGTCGCCGAAGAACTTGGTAACAAAAGATCGAGTTCTCGTGAAGTCTGGCGCAAGCTGTCAAAGCGCCTGGATGTCAATAACGTCAATGATGTCAGTGAACAAGACCTGACGGTCGAAAATGTCGATGGTGAGCGTCGTATTGCAATCGAGTACGAAGTGGTGCGGCCATTTCTTGGTAATGTCGATTTCCTGTTGACGTTCAAGGCCGAGGTCGAATAGCTGGTGGCTGTGCAAATGCTCCGGGGATATTGTTGATGGCGTTACCGCGCATGCTCCAGCTACTCGATGATCGAGTGCGTGAGTCGGACTGGTTCACCAAGGCGATCACCCATCGCAGCGCCGGTAGAAAAAACAACGAGCGCCTGGAGTTTCTCGGTGACAGCGTGCTGAGCCTGATTATTGCCAACCATTTGTTCGAACGTTTCCCAGATGTCGACGAGGGCGACCTCAGCCGTCTGCGCTCTCATCTTGTCCGGGGTTCGACGCTGTCGCGGATTGCCGGGGCCAATCAGTTGGGGGATTATCTCAAGCTTGGCGCCGGTGAACTCAAAAGCGGCGGATTTCGCCGTGAATCGATCATGGAGGACGCCTTCGAAGCGATTATCGGCGCCACCTACCTGGTCATGGGGCTGGACTATACGCGCGATTATGTACTTTCGGTCTATCGTGATGAGCTGGAAAACCTGCCGGAACTCGAATCCCTGAAAGACCCGAAAAGCCGCTTGCAGGAGTGGTTGCAGTCGCGCTCCTTTCCATTGCCGGAATATCGCGTACTCGATATCAGCGGCAAGGCGCACAAGCAGGTATTCACCGCCGAATGCCGCCTGTCACAACCCGAGGTGACCACCCGCGCCAGTGGCAGCAGCCGCCGCAAGGCCGAACAGGCGGCCGCGGCCAAAGCGCTCGATATCGTGCTGCAGCAGTCGTCTTGAACAATCGCGCCACAACACACTCGGGTCATGTCGTCATTGTTGGCCGGCCCAATGTCGGTAAATCGACGCTGATGAATCATGTGCTCGGCGTGCATCTGGCGGCGACGACACCAAAACCCCAGACAACACGCAATCGTATTCTTGGCATTCATACCGACGGCAATTACCAACTGGTTTTCGTCGATACGCCGGGCATTCATCTGAACGCGAAGAAGCTGCTCAATCGCCGCCTCAACAAGACCGCAATCGGCACTCTCGCCGAGGGTGACGTAATTGTTTTCATGGTCGAGGCAGGGAGCTGGACCGATGAGGATGCGCGGGTGCTGGAGTATCTGCGCGAGGTCTCGGTGCCCGTGATTCTGGTCGTCAACAAGGTCGACAGGGTGGCGGATAAAGAGACATTGCTGCCGTATCTTTCTGATCTGTCGCAACGCCATGCTTTCGCCGAGATCATTCCGATGTCGGCGTTTCGCCAGCGCGATATCGACTATTTCCTGAAAAAACTGAAAAAATTCATCCCCGAGCGATCCTTCGAGTTCGATGAAGACGACATGACCGACCGCAGTATGCGCTTTATCGCTGCCGAACTGATTCGCGAACAACTGATGCATTCGCTGGCCCAGGAATTGCCCTACGCGCTGGCGGTGGAAATCGAAGCCTATGAGGAAGGGCCGAAAGGCGTCACCATTTCCGCAGCCATTCATGTCGAACGCGAAGGGCAAAAGCGCATTGTCATCGGCAAAAAAGGAGAAATGTTGAAAAAGGTTGGCACCGAGGCTCGACGCCGCATTGCCGGGATCGTCGGCGTGCCGGTGCATGTCAAATTGTGGGTCAAGGTCAAAGAAGGCTGGACCGACAACCCACGCTTGCTTGAGCGTTTCAACCTTGACCGC
>CAZQXF010000152.1:0-6600 GCA_964596975.1 uncultured Thiotrichales bacterium
ATTTCTTGGCGATGGAGATGACCAGGCGCAGATTGGCTTCGACCATCTCTTTCTTGGCGCGACGTGCCTTGGCCTCGCCAATCGACATCTTGCGGTTGATTTCCTTGATGTCGTTAATGGAGAGACCGGTACCTTTCTCGATGTTTTTCAAGCGGCTTTGCAGTTTGACGATCTGATCCTTGTACAGCGCCAGATCGTGCGCATAGGCGTGATCCGAATCGATGAATTGATCGATCCAGTCGAGATTGGTCTCGTTTTCCGGGAAGGAATCGATAAACTGCTTGCGCGGCATTTTGGCCTGGCGCACGCAGATCTTCATGACAGTGCGTTCCAACTCGCGAATCTGGTCGATGGTGCTGTGCAGCGTGTTGGCGAGTTCGAGCAGCAATTTCGGTGTGAATTTCAGGTGGCCGAACGCCGCGCCAAGCTCGTCCAGGATCGGCATGAGTTTTTCACGATCGCCCTTGGCGCGGGCTCGCGTTGCCTTGGCTTGCAGCTTTTTGATCAGCGCAAAATATTTGCGCGCTTCTTCAGGGTCGGGCCCGGTATCGACGGCTTCCTCTTCTTCGTCGTCGGACTTGGCCGTTGCCTTCTCGGTGCCATCCTTCTTGGGCGGATGTTGCTCGACTTCATCAGGCTGGGCAAAGCCGACCAGGATATCGGTCAGCCGAATCTCTTCGTTCTCGTATTTCTCCCACTGCGCGAGCAGGCCCTCAATGGCTTGCGGGAAGTGCGCGAGCGAGGTTTGCACCTGGTGCAGGCCGTCCTCGATCCGCTTGGCGATCTCGATTTCGCCTTCACGGGTCAGCAGCTCGACGGTGCCCATTTCGCGCATGTACATGCGCACGGGGTCGGTGGTGCGTCCGAATTCGGAGTCGACGCTGGCAAGTGCGGCGGCGGCTTCTTCAGCAGCTTCATCATCGGCTGTGACATTGTCGTCGGTCAGGGCAAAGCTGTCGCCATCGGGTGCCGATTCCAGCACCTTGATGCCCATGTCGTTGATCATGTTGATGATGTCTTCGACTTGCTCGGGATCGACGATCGAATCGGGCAGGTGGTCGTTCACCTCGGCGTAGGTCAGGTATCCCTGCTCCTTGCCGCGGCTGATGAGCTCCTTGAGTCGAGATTGCTGTTCAGTTGTCTGATTCATATATATACGTTTGTCTGGCCGACAAAAATGGACCGGCGATTATATGTTCACCAAGGGAAATACACCAGCTTTATGTGTTACTGGTGATGAGTTACCAAATGCTTAGACAGGCATTTGCGTGAATGTTTGAAAGTATAGTCAATCACTGACGCAAAAGTGTGACGAGTTCCTCTTTTTCCTGTGGGGAGAGAGCTTCTCCCATTGACGCTTCACGATGCAGCAGTTCTTCCAGGCGATGCTCGCGTGCCTGTTGCAACAGGCGGTGAAACGCATCTTCCATCAATTGTGCCCAGTCTTCATGGGCTTCGTCGCCACTGATCGGTGGTTGCCAGCTGGCCAATCGGTTGACGACCGCCGCCTGTGGCGTGTCCCGAAACCGCTCTACCAGCATGGCGGGGGTCAGCTCCGGCTTGTCTTTCAGGGTTTGGAGGATCTCATCGAGCAACTCATGCCCCGGCAACGCCTGTATCATGGGGTCGGCATGGCGGAATGCAAGCTCTGCCAGTGCCGGGTGCTGGAGCAAGCCGGCGATGACCAGGCGCATCGGCGTCACGTGTAGGCTGCCTTGTCTGGCACGCCTTTTCGGCGGCGGGGTGGCGACGGCTTTTTCGGTGGGAATGGTGGTGACACGTTCAAGCTCGGCCTCGATCTGGCTGCGAAGCAGGCCCGGGTGCAGTGGTTTCAGCAGTTCACGCGCTTCCAGCATCAGGCTGGTGCGACCTTCCATGCGGGTGATGTCGTGGCGGGTCTTGAGGTTGTCGAGAAAATAGGCAGACAGCGGTGTCGCCGCATCGACGAGCTGGTTGAAGCGCTCGGCGCCTTCCCGGCGCACGAAGCTGTCGGGGTCTTCGCCCTCGGGCAGAAACAGAAAATCGATTTCCTTGCCGTCACGCAGCGCGCCCATGCTGTTGCCGAGCGCGCGCCAGGCCGCTTCACGCCCGGCGCGGTCGGCGTCGAAGCAGAACACCACGCGACGTACCAGTTGAAACAGTTGGCGAACATGGTCGACAGTGGTTGCTGTTCCGAGCGTCGCCACGGCATTGCGTACGCCATACTGCGCCAGTGCTACCACGTCCATATAGCCTTCGACGACGATCAGCCGGTCCAGTCGGGTTCTGGCGCGGGTGGCTTCGTACAGGCCGTAGAGCGTTGCCGATTTGTTGAACACGGGGGTTTCCGGAGAGTTCAGATACTTGGGTTCGCCCTGTTGCAGAATGCGGCCGCCAAAGGCAATCACGCGCCCACGCCGATCGCGGATCGGAAACATGATGCGCTCACGGAACTTGTCGTAGACGCGGCCTTTCTCGTTGCTACTGGTCATGCCGGCTCTGACGAGCTGCGAGCGGTCGTATTTGCCCTGCATGTGGGTGAGCAGGTTGTCCCAGCCCGGTGGTGCATAGCCGAGCATGAAGTCACGTGCGACTTCACCGCTGAGGCCACGTTGTTTTAAGTATTCGACGGCAACCGGCGAGTCTTTCAGGGTCTGCTGGTAGTAGGCGGCGGCCTCTGCCAGCAGATCGTAGATAGGTTGCAGGTTTTCGCGCGGCTTGTGATCGCGCCCATCCGATTCTCTTGGCACGTCCACACCAAGGTCGGCGGCCAGTGTCTCGATGGCGCTGACGAAATCGAGGTTGTCATATTCCATCAGAAAGCCGATGGCCGAGCCGTGGGCACCGCAGCCGAAGCAGTGATAGAACTGTTTTTCCCGGCTGACGGTGAATGATGGCGTCTTTTCGCTGTGAAACGGGCAGCAGGCGGCGTATTCGCGACCTTTCTTTTTCAGCGGTACGCGCCGGTTGATGACTTCGACGATATCCGTCTTGGCGAGCAGGTTGTCGATGAAGTCGCGTGGGATTCTTCCCGTCATGGGCAGCTACGATGATTGACTAAAGGTATTATATGTCACCTGTGAACGGGAGAGATGGCAATGGACAAGTATGATCTGGTGGTGATCGGCAGCGGTTCGGCTGGCGAAAAGGCGGCGTTGCAGGCGGCCTACTATGGCCAGTCGGTTTGCGTGATCGACAAGGGGCCCGCCGGTGGCGCCTGGGTCAATACTGGCACCATTCCGTCGAAGACGCTGCGTGAGTCGGCGCTGTTTCTGGCGCGGGGGCGGCGTGGCGGGGTGCTCAATGATCCCACCGCGCAGCCGACGGTGCGCGGCTTCATGGCGCTGAAACGTCATCTCGTTGCCCGCTGGCGCGGCAAGATAGAGCAGAACTTCCGCTCCCATGATATTGCCAGAATGCGTGGTGCAGCACGCTTTGTCACGCCGCATCGGCTGGCGGTGGGCGATGCGCACGAGGTCGAGGGGCGGCATATTCTGATTGCTACCGGCTCGCTGCCGCGCAACGTGCCGGAGCTGCCGGTCGATGGCCAGTGGGTGCATGATTCCGAAACAATCCTCAATCTCGACACCATTCCACAATCAATGGTGGTGCTCGGCGGCGGCGTCATCGCCTGTGAATATGCGTCGATCTTCCAGTCGCTTGGCGTTCAGGTGACGTTGCTCAACGGCCGGGACCGGCTGCTGGGTTTTGTCGATCCGGAAATCACGGCATTTCTCGAAGCAGCCATGGTCGATGCCGGCATGGTCGTGCGCCACGGTGTACGGGCCGAAGGGATCGACCGCGTACATCAGGGTGAGGTCGAACTCTATCTCGACGACGGCACTGTGGCTGCAGCCGAAACCGTTTTCGTGGCGCTGGGGCGCGTGCCGGCAGTGGACGGGCTCGACCTCGATGTGGCCGGCGTGCAGCTCACCGACTGGAACACCATCGAGGTCAACCAACACATGCAGACCTCGGTGCCGCATATCTACGCCGCTGGAGATGTCACCGGGTTTCCGTCACTGGCTTCGGCGGGCATGGAGCAGGGCCGCAGCGCAGCAGCGCACATGTTCGGGCACGACCGCGGCTCGGTGGATGAACTGATCCCCGGCGGCATCTTTACGATTCCCGAGCTCTCCACCATCGGCATGGACGAAGATGCCGCACGCAAGGCCGGCTTCGATCCGGTTTGTGGTGTGGCGGCGTATCGCGAAAACGTTCGAGCGCCAATGCTGGGGGATGAACGCGGCATGGTAAAGCTCGTCGCCGACCGCAGCAGCGGAAAGCTGCTGGGCGCCACCATTGTCGGCAACCAGGCCACCGAACTGATCCATTTTGCCCTGGCGGTGATCAAGTATGGCGGCACCGCAGAAGACCTGACCCGCTTCGTCTTCAACCTGCCGTCGCTGAGCGCACTGTATCGGCAGGCAGCCTATACCGTATTGCATGAGATCAATGGCGAGCGGTGAGCGTTACGCCCTCTGCTCTCGGGGAGAGGGAGTTGGCTACGCGCTCGCCGAAGACAACAGCTTCTTCGTCAGCGCCTGATACAGCGGGCTGGGGCCGATGTCGTCATAAATGGGCTCGCCGGTATCATCCTTGCTGATGACCTTGTAGCCCGGTACATAGGGCATTGTTGATTCCAGCTCGTTCAGCGCGGCGATGATCAGGTCGTGGATGATCTCTTCCGGTTGCTTGTCGCTGTACATCTGCGCCAGTGCATGAACGCGTGCGGCTTCGAAGGGCGGCAGGTCGATTGTAAACTGGCTGTCGAGGCTTCGGTGGCCAGCAGTCTTTTCCCAATTGGGAATGAGGTCAGAAACTTTCACGGTTCCTCCTGTGCAGGATCTATTATTGTTATTGTTCGTGGCGGCCTATTCTCTGCTCATGGTCATGCGCTGTCAGCCGAGGAGTTCACCAATCGCCGTCGGCTGGCAATGGCGAAACAGGTAATGCTGTGTCGCCTTCACAGTTCTGCCGGGGTATTCTTTAGCCCCGCTGTCGCAATCGTGGCCCCGCTGCTGACCCATGCCGGATACATTGTCTCAAACCGCCGCTTTTGTGCGCCCGCCAAAATCCCTGCTCAGGGTGACGGGCAAGGCGCTGATCGATTTCAAGATGATTCGCGAGGGCGATCGCGTGCTGCTGGGGCTTTCCGGTGGCAAGGACTCGCTCAGCCTGCTGCACATACTCGAACATTTTCGCCGTCATGCGCCCATTCATTTCGAATATGCGGCGGTGACCATCGACCCGATGAGCGAAAGCTTCTCGCCTGCGGCGCTGAAACCCTATCTGGCGGCGCTCGGGGTCGAGTATTTCTATGTCGAAGAGCCGATCGTGTCGATGGCCGAGAGCAAGTTGAGCAATAACTCCTACTGTGCTTTCTGTGCGCGGATGAAGCGTGGCCTGATGTACAAGACCTGCCGCGAGCATGGCTACAATGTATTGGCGCAGGCGCAGCATCTCGATGATCTTGCCGAGAGCTTTCTGATGTCAGCCTTCCACGGTGGTCAGTTGAAGACGATGAAGGGGCACTACCAGATCGACGCGGGTGATCTGCGCATGATTCGGCCACTGATCTATGCGCGGGAGCGCCAGCTGCGTGATTTCGCAGCGTCGGCAGCGTTGCCCGTGATCGCGGAGAACTGTCCCGCCTGTTTTGCCATGCCGACCCAGCGCGAGCACATGAAGCAGTTGCTGGCGCAGGAGGAGGCCGGTAACCCGAACCTGTTCAAAACACTGAAGACGACGATGATGCCGCTGATGCGTCAGGGGTTGCCCGAGTCGTGTTGACGGTGGACGAAGGCGGCTCTCCCAATTCCTCTTTGTCGCAGGGCGGACGCTGGCTGGACCCGGCGGCCGTGTGGTTGTTGCGACTGTTCGGGCGGTTGCCGTTGCGGTTCAACCTCTGGCTGGGGCGCAAGGTCGGCACGTTGCTGTGGTGGCTGGGTGGACGGGAGAAAACAGTGGCACTGAGGAATCTGGCGTTCTGTTTTCCCGACCGGGATGCAAACTGGCATCGCGACCAGGCACGTGCCGCATTGGCATCCATGGCCGAGGCATTGTTCGAGGCGCCGCGTATCTGGCGCATGTCGCCGCGCGAGTTGCTGGCGCGTCTCGACAACCCCGACGCGCTTGAAGCGATTCTGCAGGTTTACCGTGAGGGCAGGGGGCTGGTCATCGCATCCCCCCACCTCGGCAGTTGGGAATACACGGGCAGCGTCATTGCAACGGCAGCGCGGATGACGAACATGTTCCGGCCGCCAAAGTATCCGGCGGTCGGCAGATACATTCGCATGCAGCGCGAGAATGCCGGTTTTTCGCTGGCGCCGACCGATGCCAGCGGTGTCAGAATATTGAGCAAAGCGTTGGCGAAGGGGGAATGCGTCGGCATACTGCCGGATCAGGAGCCGGACGAAGGCAATGGCATCTATGCGCCTTTCTTTGGTCGCCAGGCCTACACCATGTTTCTGCTGCCGCGGCTGGTGCGCAAAAGGCGTACACCGGTATTGTTCGTCTTTGCCGAGCGTTTGCCCGGCGGGCGCTATCGTCTGCATCAGCGCTGTGCTGACGACGAGATCTACAGTGACGATGCCACCACCGCCTGCGCTGCAATGAATG
>CAZQXF010000153.1:0-6599 GCA_964596975.1 uncultured Thiotrichales bacterium
CTGACGTCAACTAACGTCTGAGATATCCGCCTCAAGCAGGCTTCGATGCTCCTGCATCACCAGTTTCACCAATGGCAGCGTCACGCGCCGCTTGCTGGCCATCGTTTCTTCATCGAGCAAGCGGATCAACGTTTCGAGATAGCGGACATCGCGCGGCAGGTGTTTGACAAGATAATGCGCCACTTCGGCAGACAGGTTCAGGCCACGCTGGCGTGCGAGGTTGAAAACGAATGCCAGCAGTTCATCGTCCGCCAGCGGATCAAGGTGGAAAACCGGCCCCCACACCAGCCGCGAGGCGAGATCGGGTAACGCCACTTGTATCGACTGAGGTGATTCGGTCGCGGCCAGCAGCAACCGGCAATGGCCATTGCGGCAACGGTTGATCAGATGAAAAATGGCCTCGGCCCAGACAGGATCATTGGCAACGACCTGGAGATCATCAATTGCCAGCAGCTGAAGCGTTTCCAGACCATCGAGCATGGCCGCATCGAGCCGGGCCAGCTCACGCATCGGCAGATAACTGGCCTGCCGCTTGCGCGCTGCTGCAAGCTGGCACATCGCCTGTAGCAGATGTGACTTGCCACGGGCACCATGCGCCCAGAGATAGGCCTGAAGTTCATCGCGCTGTTCGAGAAAACGGCGCAGAAAATGTATCAACTGCCCGTTGCGTCCGGCGATGAAGTTGTCGAGCGTCGCCGACTCGTTCAGGGAGATGGGCAGCGCCAGCTGTTTCACGAACTCCCCGTCTCCTCATGCGAAGCCGCATAGAGTTCACTGTCGAGATAGCGCCGATGCAGGTCACGCACGATCACGGCCAGAACCGCCGCCACCGGCAGCGCCAGCAACACGCCAACGAAGCCGAACAACTGCCCCCCGGCGAGAATGGCGAAAATGACCGCCACCGGATGCAGGCCAATGCGATCCCCCACCAACAGCGGTGTCAGCAGCATCCCCTCGATCATCTGACCAACCCCAAAGACGGCGAGTACGGGGAGCAGCTGCCAGATATCATGCGTCTGCATCAGCATCGCCACTCCGGCGACGACAACGCCGACGATAAAGCCCAGATAGGGCACAAAGCTCACCAGACCCGCCAGCAAGCCGATCAGCAGTGCGAATTTCAAACCAATCAGCGCCAGACCAACCCCGTAGATCACACCCAGCGCAACCATGACGGTGAGCTGGCCTCGCAGGAATGCGGCAAGCATTTCATCAGCTTCCCGGGCGATGTGCGCAATATCGGGCTCCAACTTGCGTGGCAACAGATGATCGATACCCGCCACGAAATTGTCCCAGTCGCGCAGCAGGTAGAAACCGACCACCGGAATCAGCACGATATTGGCAAGCCAGCCCAGCAGCATGCCACCTGACCGTGAGGCGTATTCGAGCACATTGACGGCCACCCCACCCGCTGTACTCCAGTGTTCCGAAATCCACGCCGACAGTGCCGCCAAATTGAGCTGTTCATGGGAAATGCCGACCTTTTCCTCCAGCCACGGCACGACATTGTTGCTGATCCAGGCGATATAGTCCGGTAGCACCTGAATCAGCTGGGCGATCTGCTGTTGCAGCAGTGGCACCAGCAACAGCAACGCCAGCACCATGATCAGCGTCATGCCAAAGAAGACGAGCACGACCGATAGCGTCCGCGACAGGCCCAGCGCCTCCAGCCTGTCGACCAGCGGATCGCCGAGATAGGCCAGCAGCCCGGCGATGAAAAACGGCGTCAGTATCGGCGCCAGCAGGTAAAACAGCCAGCCCGACAGCAAGACGAGGGCGAGAAGAAACCAGCGCTGTGATTCAGAGACGAGCGTCATTGTTCTTTGTATTCCTTTGTCTTGCGAGACCAGATCCAGACATAGGCTGCGCCGCTGGCCAAGGTACTCAACAGCAGCGCAAGCACCAGCCAGCGCACCAGCTCCGCCGAAACCAGACCGTAGGCCCAGTAGGTCAGCACCGCCAGCACCAGCAGAATTTGCAGGAAAGTATTCAGCTTGCCGAGCAGAATCGGCTCCATCTGCAGGCTGCGGGTAACAAAATGGTAGGCCGCTGCACCACCGAGAATAATGATGTCACGCAGAAAGATCGCCAGGAACAACCACCAGGGAATCAGGTTCTGCCAGGCCATGCAGTAAAAGGTGACGATCATCAGCAGCTTGTCGGCGATCGGATCGAGGGTGGCGCCAAACTTGCTCTGCCATTTGAAATAACGGGCGAGAAAGCCATCGAGCGCATCGCTGAAACCGGCCAAAAAGAACAGCCAGAACGCCAGCTGGTATTGCTCGGTCAACAGCGCCCACCCCACCGGGGGCACCAGCAGGACGCGGAATACGGTGATGATGTTCGGTATCTGTCGCGCTTGCAGCAATGTCATCTGAAAAGGGTCGCTCACTGAGTCCGGGTGGTTCGTCGTCCTGCTTGATGCTGGCGACGAGATTGTTATTTCTCAAGGTTCGGCGTTCCTTCGGCTTGAGGCTCCCCCCCCAGCGCCCCGTCATTCCGGGGGACGCCGGAATCCAGTGCCGGGGAGGGCTTCCACCCGCGGTGGCATACATCCCTGTAGCTGGATCCCCGTATCCCGCGGGGATGACAGCGTGCCCCGTCATTCCGGCACGGACGCCGGAATCCAGTGCCAGGGAGGGCAGCCCAGCCGTTGGTCCACATCCCTGAGACTGGATCTCCATGTCCAGCGGGGATGATGGAGCCGCAGCGATATTCCTGCCGCTAAGCCCAAATCGAGAGCCGAAACCTGAGAGTTATCTATCAATCGGAGTTTACAGTCCTTTACTTCTTCAGACCATTTTCCACGAGATAGAAATAGTGCGTCACCCCCTCCCCGCCCAGGTCGGCAGGACTGTCGGCAAGCACGCCATCTTGTCGCAGACGCGCCGTCCACGCTGATTCTGACTCCTTGAGTTCGATATCGAACAGCGCGAGGTCTGCGGTGTTACCGGCTGGTTTGACCTTCTCGACACCCTGCAGACCTTCCAGGTAGTGGGTGAGCCGGCGGTAGTCGGCATAGGATTTCACGTAAGCCACGGCAATCCGGATAACATTGCCAGCGCGAGCTTGGGGAGAAATGTTGGCCGTATCACTGCGCAGCTGATTCAGCGCCAGCCGCAACGCCCGCACGGCATTACTCGACTCTCCGATGGTGACTACGCCATACTGCTCCAGCTGAACGTGCCAGAGCTTTTTCTTGTAGCGCATCTCGCCGGTGATGTACTGGCCGACATGGTACCTGCCGGTCGCTTTCTCGATGCCTTCGACATAACCCATCTCAATATCGGCGGCGGAAACGGCCTGCTTGTCTTGCAGATCGTACAGCGGCAGGATGGCCTTGATACCTGCCCCGGCGGCGGCCTCTTCCACCCGCCTGACCAGTTTTTCGTTGCCCAGCCGACCCAACACCTTCCCCGCTTTGTCGCCATAACCGTATACCAGCCAGAACAACACCTCGTCCCGAACCAGCGGCGCGGCACTGCCCTGTTCGCGCTGCAATGCGGTCGCCAACGCCTCGCGATCGAAACGGCAGCGCAGTAACCAGCCATCCTCGCCCTCTGTGCCATCCTCGATGAACTCGAATTCAAGCAGATAATCATGCAGCGATTGCTTCAGCTTCGCCGCCACCTTGCTCTTGCCAATATCATCGTTGTGGGTCAGCGTCTCCAGGGCCTCGACCAGCGACGCCTCCATGGCTGCCTGTTCGGCAGCATCGTCACGCGTATCCATTCGCACTTCGGTGGTGATCTCCGCGCTGGCGGCGATCGCCCCCTGCCATCCCATCAGCACCATCAGCAGCATGCAGCCGACCATGCCCGGTATTCGTCGTTGCATCGACACCCATCCCGTTCTGCTCACCAGCCGTTTCCTCACGACAAATTAGCAGCAGAAGATACCACAAGGCCGCAATGCGATGCGGTTTACAGACCTGCCGCACACGGCTACCATCTGCCGTCTTTGTGAAGCAGGCACAGTCATCATGTCAGACAGCAGCCAGACGCCCCTCAGTTACAAGGATGCGGGTGTCGATATCGATGCCGGCAATGCCCTGATCGAGCGCATCAAACCGCACGCCAGCCGTACCCGGCGTCCTGGCGTCCTGGCCGGACTGGGTGGGTTTGGCGCATTGTTCGAGTTACCACTGGACAGATACCGTGAACCGGTGCTGGTGTCCGGCACCGATGGCGTCGGCACCAAGCTGCGGCTGGCGCTGGAACTGGGCAAGCATGACACCATCGGCATCGATCTGGTGGCCATGTGCGTTAACGATATCGTGGTCGCCGGTGCCGAACCGCTGTTTTTTCTGGACTACTACGCCACCGGCAAGCTGGATCTGGAGGTGGCAACCGATGTCATCAAGGGCATTGCCGACGGCTGCCTGCAAGCCGGTGCTGCCTTGAGTGGCGGTGAAACAGCGGAGATGCCCGGGATGTACGCCGGCGATGACTATGACCTCGCTGGCTTTAGCGTCGGTATCGTAGAAAAGTCGAAAATCCTCGACGGCAGTAAAGTCCGTGCTGGCGACAAGCTGCTGGGGCTGGCCTCCTCTGGCCCACACAGCAATGGCTATTCGCTGATCCGCAAGGTGCTCGACGTCAGCGGCGCATCGCTCGACAGCGCATGCGGCGAGGTCACGCTGGGTGAGGCACTGCTGGCGCCGACGCGCATCTATGTGAAACCGCTGCTGGCGCTGCTCGACGCTGTCGATGTCCACGCCCTCGCCCACATCACCGGCGGTGGCCTGAGTGAAAACCTGCCCCGCGTGTTGCCCGACGGCAGCGAAGCCCGAATTACACTGTCAAGCTGGCAGCGTCCCCCAGTCTTCGACTGGCTCGCCAGCGCCGGCAACATCAGCGACGCTGAAATGCTGCGTACGTTCAACTGCGGTATCGGCATGGTTGTCGTGATCCCAGGCGAAAGCGTCGACGCCGCAAGCGAGATTCTGCAGCAACAGGGCATCGACAGTCAGGTTATTGGCGAGATTCACAGCTCCGATGCGGCGGAACCCGTCACCGTCTATCAGCCATGAGCAGCTGCCGGATCGTTGTACTGATCTCCGGGTCAGGCAGTAACCTCCAGGCGCTGATCGATGCCAGCAAACGCGGCGATATCGACGGCCGCATAGTCGCCGTCATCAGCAACCGCCCCGGCGTCAAGGGGCTGGAACGCGCGGCGGCAAGCAATATTCCAGCAATCACCATCGACCACACAATCTACCCGGATCGCGCCAGCTTCGACCAGGCGCTCGCTGCCAAGATCGACGAATACGCGCCTGACCTGGTCGTGCTCGCCGGGTTCATGCGCATTCTCACCGATGAATTCGTGCAGCACTACAGCGGCAGAATGTTGAATATCCATCCGTCGCGCCTGCCAAAATATCAAGGGTTGCATACCCATCAGCGTGCGCTCGACGCCGGTGATGCCGAACACGGTGCCTCGGTTCACTTTGTCACGGCTGAACTCGACGGCGGGCCAGTCGTGCTGCAATCGCGTCTGGCGATCAGGCCAGAACATACGCCCGACAGCCTGGCCGCCGAGCTGTTGCCGCAGGAACACCGGATCTATCCGCTGGTTGTTGCGTGGTTTTGTGCCGGACGTTTGGCGCTCACGTCCGAGGGCGTCACCCTCGATGGACGCAAGCTCGACACCCCGTTGCAACTGGACGCGTTGTAGCAATCTAGCGCTTGCAGTTCGGGTGTTTCCCCTTTCGCTGTGCTTCCCGGTACAACGCCAGTGCCTCCGGCATCGCCTTGCTCAGATCGCGAATTCGGGTTCTCCCGGACGGGTGGGTAGAAAGAAATTCCGGCGGCTTTGCGCCCCCAAGCTTGCCCATGTTCTGCCACAGGATGATGCTTTCACGCGGATCGAAACCCGCTTTGGCCATCAATTTGAGGCCGATCAGATCGGCCTCGGATTCATGGGTGCGGCTGAACGGCAGCAGCACACCATACTGGGCACCCAGCCCGAGTGCGGCCATGATGCCCTGCCGTTTTGCCTCTGAGCCGGTGAGCACTGCCGCCGTGATCTGCAAGCCCGTTTGCGCCGCAAGATTCGTCGAAACGCGCTCATTGCTGTGCCGCGCCAGCACGTGCCCTACCTCGTGACCGAGAACGGCGGCCAGCTGATGCTGGTTTTTCGCCGCCTTGAACAATCCCGTGTGAACACCGATCTTGCCACCGGGTAGCGCAAAAGCATTGGCGGAATCATCCTTGAACACCGTCACCTCCCACTGCTGCCGTGCCCACTTTCCGCTCAGCTCATTGGTAATGGCGTGAGCCACACAGGAAACATAGGCATTCGAGGTACCGTCCCTTTCAATCGGCTGGGATTTCTTCATTTCAGCGTAGGAAGCCAGACCCAGCTGATCCATCTGACTGTCCGGCAGCAAAATCAGCTGCTTGCGCCCGGTAGGCGACGTAGCACAGGCAAACAGCAGCAACGCCACCACGGCCCACGGCAACAACCTGATCAAATATTTGGAATGTTTCATGGTACGACTGACCTCCTGACGAACGAACCGACGTGCTTTCAATTATCCTCGGAAGCATTCTACAGATCACCAGTGAACGGCGCATGAATCCTGCCGGCACGCCTTG